>SXZD01000107.1 GCA_005788065.1 Burkholderiales bacterium | reverse complement strand
TCGTCAGTCGCCATAAAACCAGAGTGGAAATCTCGCAGGTTTTGAATACCAACATTATACTTTCTAGGAGAAATAGCCGCTCGAAAAAACACTGAAAACCGAGTACTCATGCGGGTTTCAAGAATTTTGCAGGGCCGACTCAGTAGCACGAGCGCTCGCCTTGCCTCATAACATTATCATCGTGTAGTGTAACGGTCGCAGAGGAGAATCACATGAAACCCACCACCACAGTCCAATCCGGCTCCATTTCACTGGCCGTCTACACATGGGGCGTCAAAACCCCCGGCAGACCGACGGTGCTGCTGGTACACGGCTATCCTGACAGCGCATCCATCTGGGAAGACACCGCCAAAATTCTGGCTGCCGATCACTTCGTGATTGCGTACGACGTGCGGGGCGCTGGCCGCTCCGACGCGCCCAAGCGAATCGCCGACTTCGACATGTCCTATCTGGTGGACGACATGCGCGCCGTGCTCGACGCCGTCTCTCCGGACGAGGCTGTGCACCTGATCGGCCACGACTGGGGTGGAATACAGGGCTGGGAAGCAGCGACGTCCGAGAAACTCAAAGGCCGCCTGTTGTCCTACACCACGGCCTCTGGCCCCTGTCTGGACCACATCGGCCACTGGGCACGCGCGCGGATGAAGAACCTCAACCCGCAAAATGCCCGCATGCTGGCCCGTCAGGCTCTGCACTCCTGGTATGTGTACCTTTTCCACCTGCCCCTGCTGGCCCCCACTGCATGGAAAAAAGGTCTGGACCGTCAATGGCCGAAAGTACTGACGCTGCTTGAGGGGATCAGCGGTCATCACAACCCCACCCAGCGCGGCGACGGTGCAGTGGGCGTGAATCTGTATCGCGCCAACGTGTTTAAGCGCGTGCTCAATCCGCAGATTCGCCGGGCCGACATTCCAGTACAACTGATCGTTGCCAAACGCGACGCCTTCATCACCGAGTCACTGTTTGAAGACTTGCCCCAATGGGCGCCACGCCTGTGGCGGCGCGATGTGGATGCAGGTCACTGGATCCAGGCCAGCCGCCCCGAATGGGTTGCCAAATGCGTGCGCGAATTTGTGCAACTGGTGGAAAAAGGCATCGAAGCGCCCGACCTGAACTGCATACAAGACCTCAGGGGTCCCGGCGCAGGCAGCCAGGCCAAGGCTGCCTGACAGGGGCCCGGTCAGACCCGATCAACCCGCATCGGGCACAAAACTGTCTTTAAATACCCATTCGGCCTGCGGACGTCGCCCATTGGGCACGTCCCGTTCGCGCTGCTCATCCGTGAGGTTCGCAGGGTCTCCCGGCTTGCCCACCGCAATCACCACTTCTACCTGATAGCGCTCATCCAGCCCCAGAAAGGCGGTGGCACGGGCCCGGTCAAACCCGCCCATGGCATGCGCCACCAAACCACTGGCACTCGCCTGCTGCGCCAGACAGACCCACGCGGCACCCGCATCAAAACTGTGCGAGACCTGCAACTGCATCTCGCCGGTATGCCGGTTGGGTAGCAGTCGGCGCGACACCAGCAGCAACAATGCTCCGGCTTTTGAAGCCCACCAGCGGTTGCCCTCGGCCAGTATATCCACCAGCTCTGCCCAACGCGCACTGCCCGGCACGACATAGACAAAGCGCCAAGGCTGCAGGTTGCCACTGGACGGCGCCCAGCGGGCCGCCTCGAACAGCGGCGCCAGTTCGTCGCGGGTCATGGCCTCGCCCGACAGGCAACGGGAAGACCAACGACTCAAAATCAGGGGTTCAATCTCAAATTCGGGCTTACGGGAACCGGCTTTCATACGTAAAATTCCTGAAAAAAACACTGTGGAAAACGCAGCAAGAGAGCTGCGCCGCCATGATACCTGCCACTCCCCGAAATACAGGGTTTTTCTGTAGGCATAGTGAGCGACAGTTCAGTTCTGGACTGATCTTTCGACACAGAGGCGACACATGATCACGCAATTCATCAACGGTCTTACGTCCTTGCCCGGCACCCTGCTGGCCCACAGCGACTCGGGCGGCATCGCCAACGCGGTGGACAAACTCAGCGAGCAGCCCGGTAAAATCCGCCGGCAACGTAGCCAGGCCGTGGTCGTAACAGGGACCTCACTCATCGTCCTGTATCTGCTGGTAACCGTCACTTCGCATTTTTTCAGTGCCGACCAGGCACACGAGCACCGCCGCTGTCTGATGTTGATCGCAGGCTCGCTCATCACTGCCGCCGGTCTCTGGCTCGCACGTCGCAATCGACCTACCGAAGGCATGTGGGTGATCTGTTTGGGCATTCTGGCGCTCTACGCCATTTTGCAGGTCGCCATCCAGACGGGTATTCGCTCGAGCGCTACCTATGTGCTGCTGCTGTTTGTACCTCTGTCAGGGTTTGTCGGCGGTCAGCGCAACATGCAGCCTGTATTTACAGGTGTCATGACTATTATTTTACTCACCTATCTCTCTGAAAAGGCTGGTTTTATCACCGGGCAGACCGGTATCAACATCACGCCACTCGAAATGGTGCTGTTCTGCCAGATCTTTGTATGTTCGGCTCTGTTCATGCTGGCTCGCGTCATCGGCGAATCGCTGGACCTGCTGGCCAACCTACCCCACGAAAGCAACCGCGTCATCTCCCACGAACTGCGTCAACCGCTGTCCACGGTCGTGGCCGCCGTGCAGGTGCTGTCTCACCCGCACCTGAGCGATGCCATGAAGGCACGCACCCTCAAAAGCCTCTCCAACGCCACATCGTCCATGATGTCGCTGCTCGACGATATCGCCGACCACGGCAAGCTGGCCTCGGGCGACATGGAACTGTTCATCGCGCCCTTTTCCCCTGCGGCCATCACCCATGAGGTGTTCGGCATGTATGAGAGCGCGGCGCAGCAGAAAGGTGTCTCCCCGCGTTGCCGCATCGAAATAGACGACAGGGCTGTGCTGCTCGGCGACGCAGGCCGCTTGTCGCAGGTACTGAGCAACCTGATGAACAACGCCGTGAAGTACACCGAACATGGCGAAGTCACGCTGACCGTGTCCGGCAAACGCCACACCGAAGATGCCGACGTGATGAAAATTCGCTACACCATCATGGATACCGGTGTGGGCATACCGAAAGACAAACAGCGTCAGATCTTCACCGCTTTCAACAAAGGCGACGAAGAGCGTTTCAACCAACCCGGCATGGGTCTGGGACTCTCCATTGCCAAGCATTTGGTTGCGGCCATGAACGGCAAGATCGGATTTGAAAGCACGCGGGGCCGCGGATCCCTGTTCTGGGTGGAAGTATCGCTACCCGTGGCGGGAGCGAGTTCTTCATCTGCCTCAGGTAGTGATCGCCAGCGCGACAGCGTCATTCCACTGCCCTTGAACAAAAACCGCTTGTCTCATTGAGGTCATCACCGAGACCAGCGCATACGCCACCCCATCAATCCCCGCTGTCCAGGTTCATCACGGTGCCGTTGCGTACCCGACGTACCTCTGCAATCGGCAGTGTCCACACCAGACCATCACCGATCTGACCGGTTGATCCATTCTCGATGATGGTCTTTTCGATGGCATCGGCCATGTCGTCAGAGCAGATGACAGACACGACGACCTTGGGCACAAAATCGGTCAACTCCTCTGCAATACTTCTCGGCCCCACACTGGCCGGTGCCGTAAAGCCCTCTGCCTTGATGAAGGTAACCCCCGGAAAGTTCGGTATGTCCCGCAGGGCATCACGTACCCGATTCACTTTTTGCGGCCTGATGATGGCCCTTACTTCTTTCATCGAAAATATCCTTTGCATGTCACAACACCACTGCTCTCACAATTGACGCGTCCGCCTGAACACGTCACTCGTCACCCGTCACACTTCCCTCGGCTTGTCATCGAACCAGCGATACATCGCGGGTAGCACCACCAGCGTCAGCAAGGTCGATGTGATCAATCCGCCGATCACCACAACTGCCAGCGGCCGCTGCACCTCAGACCCGGGACCGCTTGCGAAGAGGAAAGGCACCAGACCCAGCATCGCCACCGTTGCCGTCATCAGCACGGGACGGAACCGCTGGGTACATCCCTCGCGCACGGCTTCAGCCACGCCCATTCCTTCTTCACGCAGGCGCTTGATGTAGGAGACCAGCACCACACCGTTGAGCACTGCAATACCCCACAACGCGATGAAACCCACCGATGCCGGTACCGACAGATACTCGCCCGAGACGAAGAGCGCATACACTCCCCCGATCGACGCAAAGGGCAACACGGTGATGATCAGGGTGGCCAGTTTCACTGAATTGAACAGCACGAACAGCAGGAAGAAAATCGCTGCAATCGTGATGGGCACAATTACGGAGAGCGTTTCCATGGCGCGCTGCATGTTCTCGAACTGACCGCCCCAGACAATGTAGTAACCCTCAGGCAGCTTGACCTGCGCAGAGACCTTGTCCTGAACCTCTTTCACAAAACCACCCAGGTCACGTCCATCCACGTTGGCACCCACCACCACACGGCGTTTGCCCATTTCGCGGCTGATGGTCGCAGGTCCGTCAACCAGACTGATCTTGGCCAGCGCACTGAGCGGCACCACTTCACCGTCCGATGTCCGCATGGTGGTTGTGCGAATCACCTCAACCGAATTGCGGTACTGCTCTGGATAGCGGACCACAATGCCGAACCGGCGCTCACCCTCATACAGTTGCGTCACTTCGCGCCCGCCGATAGCGGTTTCAATCACGTCGTGAACATCCGCCACATTCAAGCCGTAGCGGGCGATGGTGGCACGGTCCAGATCAATGGTGAGGGTCTGCTGGCCCGACAGTCGCTCGATTCGGATATCGCGGGCACCTTCGACGCTGCGTATCACCTTGGCAATTTTTTCTGACATGTCTTTCAACTGAGCCAGATCATCGCCAAACACCTTGACGGCCAACTGTGAGCGTACGCCGGTCACCATTTCGTCCACGCGCTGCGCAATCGGCTGATTGAGCACCACCTGCACACCCGGAATGTTGTTCACACGACTACGGATATCGTCCTCGATCTCGCTTTGCGTACGGCCTGCAGTCGGATCGATGGTGGCAATCGGATCAGACTCGTTCTGACCGGCCGGATCGGCTGGCGACTCGCCACGACCGAGTTTGGACACGACCATCTTTACGCCGGGCACTTCACTGACGATCTTCATGACTTCGTTTTCAATCTTGACCGACTCATCCAGCGAAATGCTGGGTACGCGGAACACACCGGTCACAATCGAACCCTCCTGCATCACCGGGATAAAGCTCTTGCCCAGCAGGGGAAACAGGGCCAGCGACGATGCCAGCAAAGCCACTGCGATCATCACGGTGCGTTTCTCTGACAGCAAGGCCCAACTGAGCATGTTCAGATAACGCGACTTCAGAAACGCAATCGGTTTGGTGTCGTGGTCCGCTCCCCCCTTCAGGATGTAAGAGCACAGGGCCGGCGACACAAACAGCGACACCAACAGTGAGATGAACAGCGCAATCGCAATCGTCATTGCCAGCGGCCCGAACATCTTGCCTTCCATGCCTTGCAAAGCCATCAGCGGCAGGAACACCAGAATGATGATGCCGATACCGAAAATCACCGGCGTGGCCACATCCAGCGTAGCCTCCAGAATGACACGCGAACGGGATGACGGACTTGCATGCCCCAGTTTGTGGAACACGTTCTCCACCACCACAACGGTGCCGTCCACCATCAAGCCGATGGCAATGGCCAAGCCTCCCAAGGACATCAGATTGGCCGATATGCCGTACTGCGTCATCACCATGAAGGTGATCAAGGGCGTGATGATGATGGTCGCCACCACAATCAGGCTAGAACGAACATCGCCCAGAAAAATGAACAGGATGACCACCACCAGTGCAATGCCCTCTAGCAGCACCTTGGTCACCATCCACAGCGCAGAATCCACCAAATCGGTACGGTCATAGAACGACTTGATCTGCAAGCCGCCGGGCAACATCTGCAGGCGGTTGATTTCATCCACCTTGGCCTTGATCCGCGTGACCACTTCCTTGGCATTGCCGCCGCGCAGCATCATCACAATACCGGCAACGCCTTCGGTGTCGCCGTTTTTGATGATGGCACCCTGCCGCACAGCCGCACCGATCTTCACCTCAGCCACGTTACGCACAAAAATCGGCAAGCCGTTCTGCTCCTTGACCACGATGCTCTCAATGTCAGCCACCGACCGGATCAGACCCACACCGCGGATCAGGTACTGCTCTGCCCGTTGCGGCAGCACACCGCCACCCGCATTGGCATTGTTGCGCGCCACCGCGGTGTACACCTGCTCCAGCGTGATGCCGTAGCCGCGCAAACGATCAGGGTTCACCAGAACCTGATACTGTCGCTCATATCCGCCCATGGAGTTGATTTCGGCAACGCCCGAAATGGACCGCAGCATGGGTCGAACCACCCAGTCCTGCACCACGCGACGCTCTGCCAATTCTTCGGGCGTCAGTGCACGTTTGCCGTCATCGGGATGCTCCAAAGTGTACTGGTATACCTCGCCCAGACCGGTCGATACCGGACCCAGTACGGGTGTCACCCCCATCGGCAAGCGCGCGCCGACTTCCATCAAGCGTTCCATCACCAACTGGCGTGCGAAGTACACATCCGTCGAATCCGTGAACACCAAGGTGATGATGGACAGACCGCTTCGGTTCAATGAACGCATTTCGGTCAGGCCAGGCAGACCCGTCATCGAAATTTCCAGCGGAACGGTCACAAAGCGTTCCACCTCTTCAGGAGAACGACCTGGTGCCTCCGTTGCGATCTGCACCTGAATATTGGTCACGTCCGGAAACGCATCCACCGACAATTTTCTAAGGCTGCTCAAACCAAAACCCAGCAGACCCAGCACAACAACCAGCACGATGAGGCGCTGCTTGAGCGCAGAACGTATCAGCGCTTCAATCATGTCAATTCAACTCCGCGCGCTTGCGTTCATTGTTCAAATGAAATGCGCCGTCCATCACGATTACCTGATCTTTCTGGATACCCGACAACACCTGCCGATAGCCGTCGCTCTCCGGTCCCAACTGAACCGGAGTCAGACGAAACTGTGTCGGCGATACCCGAACAAACACATAATCCTTGTCTTCTTCGCGCACCACCGAACTGATGGGCACACCGAGCACTTGCACGGCAGACGATGTGATCTGAAGGTTGGCCAACATGGCGGGCTTGAGCAACTTTTGCGGATTGGCCAACTCGGTACGAACCGTCACCGTACGGGTATCCGTGGACACCGTGTCGCTCACAAACACGATGCGACCCTGTAGCGTGTCATTGAGCGCAGGCACCTGCACATCCACTTTCTGTTTCACCTCTACTTCGCGGGCCACCTGCTCGGGCACACCACCGACCACCCACAAAGAGGACAGGTCGGCTACTGCAAACATGAGATCCGCAGGCTGCACCACCTGACCCACGGTCACCTTGCGTTCGATGACCGTACCCGACTGCGTCGCAACCACAGGCAGGACCGGCTGGATATCGCCCGCAGACTTCAGACGCTCCACCCAGTTGCCACTCATGCCCAGCATGCGCAACTGGTCTGCCGCTGCGTTCACTTCTGCCTTGGCCACCTGCGACTCGGCTTGCCGACGCTGCAGCTCGGCCTTGCCGATCACGTCGGCCGCAAACAGTTGAGTCGCCCGGTCTGCAGCCCGCTCAGCCAGCGTGGCAGACGAAGCGGCGCGCAGATATGACAACTGGGCATTGGTCAGTTCGGGGCTGGAGATGCGCGCAAGCACCTGACCGGCCGAGACCGTATCACCCACTGCAGCCAACACCTCGACAACCCGCCCCGTTACGTTGGATCCGATGCGCGACAAACGTCTCTCATCCACCTCGATACGACCCGGTACATTGAGGATGGTACGCAGCGCAACCTCGGCCAAGGGACCTGTATGCAATCGTTTGACCATGTCCTCTCCCACCTGTACCGACATGGGGTCAACCAGCGCTGCCGCCTGCGGAGCAGCCGTCGTGTCTGCCTTGTTGCAGGCAGCAAGCCCCAGGAGGCTGAGCGAAACCAGAAGCGCCAAACCCAGAGGGCGGCTGCGATGTAAAAACGATTGGGATGTGTACATTGTCATGTCACCGGGCAAGTTCGTCGTTATCATTTCGTTAGGGTCAGGGCGGCTTATCACGGCACCGCCCTGTAAGGATCAAGAAGTTCAATGTACACACCGGCCAGCCGATCGAGCTCGGCCGCAGCAGAAAACGCTTCGAGACGGGCTGCTGTCAGGTCACTGCGTACAGTACGCAGCACCCGCTGGGCATCCAGGGTATCCAGAATGCCGCGCTCACCAAACTTGTATGCGGCCTGTGCCACCGCCAACGCAGCCTCTGCCTGTTTGAGCACACCACCCTCCAGCGCATCCACGCGCCGTTTGGCTGCCACCAGCGTGGCATGTGTCGCATAAGTCTGCTGCGTCAGCTCATACCGGCGACCTTCCAGTCGGGTCGCACTCAGTTGGGCCTCGGCAGCCGCTTCACGCACTACACCGGCCCGCGTGTCAAAGATAGGCACCGTGACCGCAACACCCACCTGCCGGGTACGCAACTCGGGCTCCTGGTCGGTGCGGGCCTGCAAAGCCACGCCCGGGCGGCGCAACACCCGCTGCTCTTTCAGCCGTTGCTCTTGCTGCTCCAGTTCCGCCTCGCGCACCTTCAGCTCCGGGTTGTCTTTCACCACCTTGGCCACCAGCGCGTCAACGTTCACGCTTTCCGGGATGGTGCGCTGGGGCGCCTCGATGCGAAAGGCCTCGCCCAAACGCACGCCCAGAATCTGTGACAGCCGCGCCCTGGTGAAAGCAGCCTGCGCCCTAACCGCATCCAGCCGCGCCCGGGCAGACAGCACTTCAGCCTCTGCCTTGATGAGTTCATACCGTGCAGCCTCACCGGTTTCCACCTTCACGGCAATGCGGTTGCGGGTTTGTTCGATCAAGTCCAGCGCATCCTGCAAAAAGCGGATTTCCTCCTGCCGGACCAGCCATTCGAGCGCCCGCAAACGCACATCTGCCAGCACATCGTTGATGATCTGCAGGCGGTTGCGCTCGGCGATGTTCAGCCCCGCGGTGGCACCCTGTATGCGTGCCTCGCGGGCTGCCGGCCATTCCAGCGGCTGCTGCACCGTGATTTCTGTCACGTTGCCGGTCAGGGGCGTACCGGCGCGCAGGCGCGATTGTCCCGACACGACCTCGACAGTCGGGTTCGGATACATGCGCGAGGTCATCAGTCGGCCCTCTGCCGACTCGGGCAGCAGACGGGCGTTCTGTATCGCCGGCGCGGTTTTGAGTGCCTGCGCCTGCAGTTCGCGGATCAGCCAGACGCTGGTGTTACCCGCCTGATCCGGCACCGAATCGCCCTCGGCCGCATAGGCAAAGGGTACTAGGGCAACCGCCATCGAAGCGGCTGCAATCATCTGTATGAGTGTCCTCATGCGCATCATGTGAAATGAATATCTTCGTAATGTAAATTGTCCAAGACATTTAATAAACCGAATGAAAATGGATTAACCATCCAATTTTTTCGATATAAACATCGTCAAGCGATAACCCCTGTTGCCGCAAGCCTCTACAATAACGCTCCCTACAGCCCAGATACAGGCATGCGATGATCCGCAAAAACCCTAGAGGTGACTATCCCGTCGTCCACGAAACCGCCTTCGTTGACCCCACCGCCATTCTCTGCGGACGCATTATCGTGCACGAAAATGTGTTTGTCGGTCCGTATGCCGTCATCCGCGCCGACGAGGTAGATGCAAATGGTCATATGGAGCCGATCATCATCGGTGCCAATTCCAACATACAGGATGGGGTGGTCATCCATTCCAAATCGGGAGCAGCGGTTACCATCGGCGAGCGAACATCGATTGCACACCGGGCCATCGTGCACGGCCCCTGCGAGGTCGGCCACGATGTATTCATCGGGTTCAACAGCGTGCTGTTCAATTGCCACGTCGGCGATGGTGCGGTGGTGCGTCACAATGCCGTCGTCGATGGCGTCACCCTGCCCGCTGGTTTTTATGTGCCGTCGACAGAGCGTATCGGCCCTCAGACCGATCTGGCCTCCATCCCGAAAGTAACGGCTCAGGCATCCGCATTTTCTGAAGACGTGGCCCGCACCAACAACAGCCTGGTGCTGGGCTACAAAAACATCCAGAACGAGCTCTGAAAAGACAAACGGCGTGCCGTTGTGCGACACGCCGTTCTTTGCAGGTCTGTGGTGCAAAATCAGCCGAAGCGACCCGTGATGTAGTCCTCAGTCTTCTGGTTCTTCGGCTTGATGAAAATCTCGTCTGTCTTGCCAAACTCGATCAACTCACCCAGATACATATAGGCTGTGTAATCCGACACACGGGCTGCCTGCTGCATGTTATGCGTCACAATCACAATTGTGTAGTCGTTCATCAACTCGGTGATCAACTCTTCTATCTTGGCCGTTGAAATCGGGTCCAGTGCCGACGTCGGGTCATCGAGCATCAGGATGGACGGTTTCTCCGCATCACCCCGCGCAATGCACAGTCGCTTCTGCTGACCACCGGAGAGC
>SXZD01000106.1 GCA_005788065.1 Burkholderiales bacterium | reverse complement strand
GACGGGGACAATGGTCAGCGCTGCCTGAGCGATGACGGATGTCCCCGATGCACACAGCCGTTCAGTAGGTCCCCGGCACCAGGATGCTGCGGTCCACATCCACAATCCGCGTACGTCCGCAAAATGCCATCGTCGTATCCAGCTCGCGCTGAATGATGTCCAGACACTTGGTTACCCCCGCCTGCCCCATCGCACCCAGACCGTACAGAAAGGCGCGTCCGATCAACGTACCTCGCGCACCCAGCGCCACAGCCTTGAGTACGTCCTGCCCGCTGCGTATGCCACTGTCCATCCACACCTCGGTCTGACCACCCACTGCATCTGCAATCTGGGGCAATGCCTTTACCGCCGATGGAGCGCCATCGAGCTGACGGCCACCGTGGTTGGACACCACAATCGCGTCTGCGCCGGTAGCGGCTGCAAGGCGTGCATCTTCCACGTCCATGATGCCCTTGAGGATGAGCGGTCCACCCCAGCGCTTTTTGATCCACTCGACATCCTGCCAACTGAGCGCCGGATCGAATTGCTCAGCCGTCCAACTCGACAGCGAAGACAGGTCGCTCACACCCTTGGCATGCCCGACGATGTTGCCGAAAGAACGGCGCCGGGTACCCAGCATGCCCATGCACCAGCGCGGCTTGAGCGCCAGGTCCAGCAGATTCATGAACGTGGGCTTGGGCGGCGCGGACAGGCCGTTCTTGATGTCCTTGTGACGCTGCCCCAGAACCTGCAGGTCCAGCGTGAGCATGAGTGCAGAGCATCTTGCTGCCTTGGCCCGGTCAATCAGGCTTTCAACAAAGCTGCGGTCGCGCATGACATACAGTTGAAACCAGAAAGGACTGGCCGTGTGCGCAGCGATATCTTCCATCGAACAGATGCTCATGGTCGACAGCGTAAAAGGCACACCGAACTGCTCTGCTGCCCGCGCTGCCAGAATCTCGCCGTCCGCATGCTGCATGCCCGTGAGCCCCGTCGGTGCGATGGCCACCGGCATGGTCGCCGCCTGCCCGGCCATCGTGGTTCGCAGTGTGCGCCCCTCCATGTTAACCGCCACCCGCTGACGCAGCAGGATGGAGGAAAAATCGCTTTCGTTGGCACGATAGGTGGACTCTGTCCACGACCCCGCATCGGCATAGTCGTAAAACATTTTGGGAACGCGGCGGCGCGCCAGCAGGCGCAGGTCTTCGATACTGGTAATGACTGACATCACACAACTCCTGGAATGAACTTCAATTAACCGACCCGGTGGGTACGGCCTGAACACACGACAAAATGCGGGATCGTGGGCTGAATCAACCCGGGAGCAGACCCGGGTAAGGATTAGCGATAAAAAGCTAACCCTAACCCGATGTGGTCGGGAACCATCTGCGACAGGATGCAACTCAAACAATAAGAGTTACGCCGAAATAACTAACCCAACTTTCACCCTGACGTCATGGAACCCGACCTGTACCCGCTCTCACGCCCACCACACCGCGAAACTCGCGCCGATTATAGGAATGCGCGAAGCCCTGACCCACTGGCAGCATTGCTTCTGTCGGATTTCAACCAACACGGATTCAAAGAAATCACAAAGGAAAACCGATGCCTCATCTGAAACGTACATCCAGCCAGGTATTGACCTCACTGACCCGACCCGAGCGCGTATCACTGGAAGGCGTGCGGGCACAGTCGCCCCGCCCCATCGAGGAAGAATGGAAAACCCTTTGCGATAAGGGTTTCACGCCGATCACCCGCCCGCAGGGCAGCGAGGACGACACCTGCCACTTCAGTCTGGCGGAGTTGTTTGGCGATCAGACCTCCATCATCTGCCGTCAGGACAGGGAGCCCAGCGACGCGGCCATGGCCCTGCTGTGGCGCTTTGGCGGCGCCTGCCCCATCACCATGGTCAGCCAGACGCAACCGGCTCATCTGCTGCGCTACATACCCCACGATTTCGCATTCCAGCATTCCGGCAAACCGGTGCAGGCCAGCGCACAATTCCTGCTCACGCCCAGCACGCTGGATATCCGCAGCGCAGCCCGGTCGGCACCGCCGCACGGAACGATCATCATTGTGGGTACCGATGACAGTCAGACAGCCCGTCATCTGGGTCTGCTGGAAAACCTGCGCAGTGATTTGACGCTGTTTGGTTGCACCGGGGCGCTGCCCGAAGGTACGCGACAAATGCATCCGGCAACCATCGGCACGGACGCATTCGACCGCATGGTCTGCCAGCGTACAGGCGGATCGAGTTTTGTGGCAGGTGCGCTGACCCGCCGCGATGCCGCATGGCTCAATCAGACCACCGGTGGCACCCTGAAAGCAGGCGACGTCATTTTTGCCCCCTTTGCAGCCCACGGCCTGGATCGGTCGCTGTTTGCACGCTGGCGCACCGAAATGCCGGATCAGGTGGAGCAGCGTCTGAACAACGCGATCCGTCCGGATGTAGAACTCTTGCCGCTGGCGCTGGTGTCACCACCAAGCGTGGACGGCCAGCCCGGCCTGCGCAACCTGCGCCATGCCATCCGCAAACTGGGCCCTACCGTGGTCTACGGTGCGACCGGCAATATTGGCTCCGCCATTGCCGAAGCACTGGGTGGAAAGATCCCCGTCACCGCCATCAGCCGACAGGGCTGTTGCCCACGGCTTGAAACGCTTGGCAGCCCCCGTCACACTCTGCGGCAGGGAAAAAGCCTGTCCGCATCGCAGACAGATGAAGACGCGGTGAGAACCGTATTCATGACCGCGTCGGTTCCCTGGCTGCGCTGCCCACGCACCAACCGCGTCATTTTTGACCGCGCCGCACTGCTGGAGGACAACCTGCAAAATGTGTTGATACCCCAACTGCGCGAAATACCGGCGGGCGTCAAGGTGGTACAGATCATCACCAATCCCAGTTCAGACCTCACGTATGCAGCCTGGCTGCTCAGACCGGATCTGGCCGGGGCCATATCCGCCCATGTCGGAACAGACATCGTCCGGCAGCATGCCCATGTACGGTTTCCTGACCGGCCCGATACCTGGTTTACCGTCGGCCCGCATTCGCCCAACCAGGTCAACGTCGATCTGGCTGCCGGCACCATAGACCCTAAGGTTCCGCTGTTGGGCAGGATTCTCAACGACGACGCCGGCGACCGGTCTGTCATCGACCCCACAGGGCTGAGCAGCATCGTCGAGGCTGCACGGCTTCATACGCATCAGGCTGGTTGCTACGGTCTGCCGCTCAGCGCTGAAGAGGCGAAAGCACTGACCGAGTTCATGGACCGTGAGATGGGCCGCCCCATCACGGTGTCTGAAGGCATCGCCCCCACCCTGCCGCGCGACAGCCAGCGGCAAATACGCTGGGACATGCTGCGCAGGGCTGGTGGCATTCCGGAATTCCCGGATCGCATGCATACGGCCTTGCAAGAGATGGAAGCCGGAAAAATGCAGATACTGGAGGCATTGGTGAGACGCGCCAGTGCGAGGCAGCCTCAGGCGGGCACGGTGAATGTGCAATGGGTTCTGGACAACCGGGACAAGCTGCTGAGTATGTGACGGCTACGCTATTTTCCGTACAATGCGGACAGACACGCCGGCCGTGCAAAAGCAAGGGTTCAACACCATGCCTGCACATCGGACACACCTTCGCAAAGTACAGAAAAACAGCAGAAAGACAGCCGCGACATGAATGCCATCCCGATAGCCACAAAGCCGTTTTTCGGGCAAAAACCCGGTACCTCCGGCCTGCGCAAAAAAGTCACCGTTTTCCAGCAGCCCCACTATCTGGAAAACTTCGTGCAGGCTTTGTTCGACGTTTTACATGGAATCGGAGGATCGGCTGCGGGGCAGACGCTGGTGCTGGGTGGCGACGGCCGTTTTCATAACCGCGTTGCCGTGCAGACCATCCTGCGCATGGCGGCTGCGCGCGGCTATACAAGAGTGCTGGTGGGGCGCGATGGCATTCTGTCTACCCCCGCCGTCAGCGCTGTCATCAGACGCCATCAGGCCAGCGGCGGCATTGTGCTGTCAGCCAGCCATAACCCGGGCGGTCCGGACGGTGACTTCGGCATCAAATACAACGTGACCAACGGCGGCCCGGCCCCTGAAAAAATCACCGATGCCGTCTACGCACGCACGCAGGAATTGACGTCCTATCAGACAATGGAAACTGCGGATGTCCCGATTGGCGCTTGCGGGGTTTTCATGCTGGGCCAGATGCAAGTGGAGGTCATCGACCCCGTGGCCGACTATGCCGACCTCATGCGTGACCTGTTTGACTTCGACGCCATCCGCGCATTGTTTGCCGGCGGTTTCCGCTTGCGCTTTGATGCCATGTGCGCCGTCGGCGGACCGTATGCCAAAGCCATCATCGAGGGAGAATTGGGCGCACCCGCAGGTACGGTGGTCAATGCTGACCCGCTGGAAGACTTCGGAGGACTTCACCCGGACCCCAACCCCGTCAATGCAGAAGACCTGATCGCCCACATGATGCGCGCTGACGCACCTGACATGGGAGCCGCCTCGGACGGCGACGCAGACCGCAACATGATTGTGGGCCGTGGGTTCGTCGTATCTCCGTCCGACAGCCTCGCCGTGCTGGCCGCTCATGCACAGCGGGTGCCGGGCTACCGGGATGGATTGGCCGGCGTGGCCCGCTCCATGCCAACCTCTACCGCAGTAGACCGGGTGGCCAAACGCTTGGGCATTGACTGCTTCGAAACACCGACAGGCTGGAAGTTTTTCGGCAATCTGCTGGATGCTGGACGTGCAACGCTGTGCGGCGAAGAAAGCTACGGTACAGGGTCTTCACACGTGCGGGAAAAAGACGGGCTGTGGGCAGTGCTGTTCTGGCTCAACCTGCTGGCTGTGACCGGCAAAACCGTTGAACAATTGGTGCGTGAATTGTGGAGCACGGATGGTCGGTGCTTCTATTCACGCCACGACTATGAAGGCATACCCACCGAGCAAGCCGATGCGCTGATGGCGCAACTGCGTGCCCGGCTAACAGACCTGCCCGGACAACGCATTGCGGGCGTGCAGGTGGCAGCGGCAGATGACTTCGCGTATGTGGATCCAGTCGATGGCAGCGAGAGCCGAAAACAGGGCGTACGCATCATGCTGGCGGACGGGTCTCGCGTGGTGTTCCGACTGTCAGGCACAGGCACAGAGGGCGCCACGCTGCGGGTCTATCTGGAGCAGCACGAACCGGATGTCAGCCGCCACAGCCTGCCGGCGCAAACGGTGTTGGCACCGCTGATTGCACTGGCTGAAGCAGTGGCGGAGATTCGCCGGTATACGGGGATGGACAGCCCGAGTGTGTGTACGTGAGCGACCATAAAACAAAAAACCCCTGACACTTTTCAGTATCAGGGATATCTGCTTTACTGGCGGAGTGGACGGGGCTCG
>SXZD01000105.1 GCA_005788065.1 Burkholderiales bacterium | reverse complement strand
CCGCGCACGGCGATCCTGAACAATCTTGAGTTTGATCACGCCGATATCTGTCCGGATCTGGTCGCCATTCAGACCCAGTTCCATCATCTGGTTCGCACCGTTCCCGCATCGGGACGGCTGGTTGTCAACGGCCAGTGCGAGGCGCTTGATGCTGTACTGAAGCGGGGCTGCTGGAGCGAGGTGGTTCGGTTCGATGCGCCGGCCGGTTTTACTGCCAACGATATGGCCCCCGGGGTTTTCGATGTGTTGCTTAACGGAGAGGTGCAGGGCCGTGTGCAATGGGAATTGACCGGTTCGCACAACACCAGCAACGCGCTGGCTTGTATCGCCGCCGCCGCCCATGTTGGCGTGAACGTGCAGGATGCCTGCTTGGCCCTATCCGCTTTTGCCGGTGTGGCCCGCCGCATGCAGGTGCGGGGCACCGTCGGCGGTGTAACGGTCTATGATGATTTTGCCCATCACCCCACCGCCATTGAAACTACGGTTGCAGGCCTGCGCCGCCGCATGGGTGAACAGGGTCGCATCCATGCCGTGTTTGAGCCACGCTCCAACACCATGAAGCTCGGTGTGATGCGGGCCGCATTGCCCGGTTCCCTCAAGCAGGCCGATACGGTTTTCTGTTTTACCGGTGGGCTGGGCTGGGACGCACAGGAGACCTTGGCCGGTTTGCCCCAGCCCCTGTTGTGCACTGACAGCATGGACGAGATGGTCAGTGCGGTGGTCAAGGCGGCATCGCCCGGCGATGCCGTCCTGGTCATGAGCAATGGCGGTTTCGGCGGCATTCACAACCGGCTTCTGGACGCATTGCGCGCGCGAGCATGACGGCGGCAGACCATCTCGTCTACCTGCATGGGTTCCGCTCATCATCGCGGTCGGTCAAGGCCATCAAGGTGCTGGACTGGATGACGTCTGTCTCTGCGCAATCGCGCCTGTGGCAACCCGACCTTGCCGTGTCCCCGGCTGCAGCCGTGCAGCAGGTGTCCCGGCAGATCCTGCAGTGGCGGGCAGAAGCCCCGTCCTGCACCATCGACTTCATGGGTTCTTCGCTGGGCGGTTTTTATGCCACCGTGCTGGCGCAGCGCTTCGGCGGGCGGGCGGTGCTGCTCAATCCCGCAGTCGCGCCATGGCTGGATCTAAAAAATGAAACGGGTCGGCGCAAGGTGTATTTTTCCGAACAGGAAATTGAATTTTTGCCCGGGTATCTGGATGAACTGCAGGCCATGCATGTGCCGGCGTTGACCCAGCCCGAGCGTTATTTTTTGCTGGCTTGCATGGGCGACGAGGTACTGGACGCCAACACCATGATCGAGCGCTACCGGCAGTCACCCTCACTGATCGTGCCGGGGGGCGACCATGCCATTTCCGACTTTGACATCTATTTGCCGGTGGTCATGCAGTTTGTGGGTTGGGGGCGCGCATGAAAACCGCGCATTGGCGGTCGCACTGTTCGGCCGATTGGCCCAAACCGGCTGTGTCGTGGCTGCGCACGCGCGGTTCCTTGACGGTACGTCTGCAACGGCTCCACGGCTCATTCCGTGTGCAATTGCGCAAACAGGGCTGCGGACCGGTGCTGTCTGATGAGGCTGCGCTGATCGGAGTCAAGCCAGGGCGACACGCCAGGCTGCGGCAGGTTACGCTGTGGGCTGGCGGTCAGCCGCGCGTGGTGGCGCACACGGCAGTCAAATGGATGGGGCAGCACTCTGACTGGCCGTTTTGGCGGCATCTGGGAACGCGGTCTCTGGGGTCGGTCCTGTTCAGGGACCGTACCGTCAAACGCGGCCTGATGCAGTTTGCCCGTCTGTCCCAGCGGCATCCCTTGGCCAGACAGGCTGCAGGCATTCCGCACACTGGCGTGGCGCCCCGGCATTGGTTTGCACGACGTGCCGTGTATCGACGTGCAAGCGGTCTCACCCCGCTGGTGGTGACAGAGGTTTTTGTATCCGTGGATGGCCTGTCGGCCACACGGTCTGATGATGGAATGTGAGCGACAGCATGTTTGTTCTGTATGAAGACAGCGGGGACTTCAAGGTCGGTCACGTGATGCAGGAAGCGGCCGGCAATCTGCAGGTAGAGGCGCCGCATGGCAAGCGCAGCAAGATAAAAGCCAACAGCGTGCTGATGTCGTTTACGTCACCGGACGCTGCGCAACTCATGCCCGGTGCGCAAGCATTGCAGTCGGAGTTTGACCCGGCATTCCTGTGGGAATGCGCACCGCAGGCCGAATTCGATTTTCTCGGATTTGGTGAAGAATATTTTGGCGCCAAACCCGATGCCGTGCAGGCCACTGCCTTGCTGTTGGCGCTGCAGGGTGCGCCGCTGTATTTCCATCGCAAGGGTCGGGGACGCTTCAAGCCGGCGCCGCCTGACATCCTCAAAGCTGCATTGGCCGCTGCCGAAAAAAAGCGTCTGGCCCTTGAGCGTCAGTCAGCGTGGGCAGACCAGATGCTAGCAGGCAGTGCGCCGGAGGAGATCGTCCGCATGGCAGCCCAGTTGCTCGCTAAACCGGACAAGAACAGTGCTGAATACAAGGCGTTGGCATTGGCGTGCGAGCGCAGTTCGCAAACGCCTGAACAGGTGTTGATGGGAGCGGGCGTGTTTGCTGATGCGCATGACATGCACCGCCGCATGTTCGAGGTGGTGCAGTTTCCGCGGGGTACCGGCTTTGCAGATATCGAAGTCGATGACAGCCGCGAGTGGCCATTGGCTGACGTGGCTGCATTTTCCATTGACGACGTCACCACCACAGAGATTGATGACGCTTTTTCAGTGAGGTTTGCGGGCGATGGCACTGCCCGCATCGGCATACACATTGCCGCGCCCGGCTTGCTGTTTGGTCGCGGGTCGCCCTTAGACCAGGTTGCACGCGACCGTCTGTCCACGGTTTACATGCCCGGTGACAAGATCACGATGTTGCCCGATGCGCTGGTGGAAAAAGCCACGCTGGCGCAGGGCCGTGCCGTGACGGCTGTATCCCTTTACGTCACAGTGGATACGCAGTCCGGCGAACTGGTGGGGCAGCCTGAGAGCTGTATCGAACGCGTGCCGGTCAAAAGCAATCTGCGTCATAACCTGTTGGACGAGGCGGTGACGCCCGCCGCGCTCGAATCGCTGGACCTGTCGGATGCTGCCGTGCGGACGCTTTCGCAGGATGAAGCTTCGCAGGCGGAGCAACCCTTCCCGCATGCCCATGAGTTGGCCTTGCTGTGGCGCGTCAGTCGTGTGCTCAGTGCCAAGCGCGACGAATTGCGTGGCAAGAAAGAAAACAATCACCGCGTTGATTACAATTTTTATGTCGTCGATGGCCGTGTCCACATCACCCCGCGTCGCCGTGATGCACCGCTGGATCTGCTGGTGGCCGAATTCATGATTCTGGCCAACCAGACCTGGGGTGGTTTGCTTCATGACAAGGGTCTTCCGGGTATTTACCGCAGTCAGCCGCCCGGTGGCCGGGTGCGCATGACCACGCATGCGGCACCTCACGTCGGCTTGGGAGTGCCTCAATATGCTTGGTCAACATCGCCCTTGCGGCGCTATGTTGATCTGGTCAATCAATGGCAACTGGTGTCGGTGTTGCAATCGCAGACACCCGCATTTGCGCCGCAGGATGCTGACCTGTTTGCAGTGGTATCGGCTTTTGATGCGACCTATAAGGCATATGCCGATTTCCAGTCGCGCATGGAACGCTACTGGTGCCTGCGCTGGCTGGAGCAGCAGGGAATCTCCGAAGTGCAGACCATGGTGCTGCGCGACGACATCACACGGTTGACTGACATTCCCTTGATTGTCCGCTTGCCGGGGCTGTCGGGGCATCCGCGCGGCACGCTGCTGCGCGTGCAGGTTGCCGAACTGGACTTCGTCCGCATCGACATTCACTGTCGCATGCTGGAGGTTATCGGACATGCGGATGATGCGGCTGATGAGGAGGTGGCAGAAGAGGAGGAGGCGGTCACTGAAGCAGCAGGTGAACCGGCCATTGAATCTGCGACTGAGTCAGTTACTCAATCCGTTACCGAATCCGTCAGCGAGTCCAAAACCCGCGCGTCAGATGACGTGACAGAACGCGAAAGTCCTGCAGCAGGTCAGGCATAGATCAGTAATAAGTCAGGCATAGGACGAGAACAGGTAGATGATGCAGGCAACAACACTGCAAGCCCAATGGTTTGAGTCAGGCCAGGTCTGGTCAGACCGCCTGTCGCGATGGCTGCGCAAAGCGCTGTGGCTTTCGCTGGGCGTGCATGTGTTTATCATGCTGTGGTTTTTGCTGGGTAAAACCGCTCCCCCGCCCGAGCCCGAAACACTCGAAGTGATCATCGTCAACAGCCAGACTGACAGCAAGCCTGAGAAAGCCGACGCGCTGGCACAGGTTGCACTGGATGGCGGCGGGGACCAAAACACCGGACGTGCCAAATCGCCCCTGCCCGCAGCCAGCACAGCATCTGTCGGCACGCCGCCTCCATCGGCCGCTGACAAGCGGGTGCGCGAACTGGAAGCCATGCAGAAAGCGATCCGCGAAAAGCTTGCCACCAACGACGGTGATCTGCCTCGCACAGCGCGCAAGCCGGAAAGCAAACCTGCAGACCGCGACCCCGTTGTTGAGAACCGCAGCGCAAACCAAGCCGTGCCGGTGGAAGACTTGCGTTTGAATGCGCGCGAACTGGCGCGCCTTGAAGCGCAGGTGGCTCGCCAGATCGAGGACTACAACAAGCGGCCACGCCTGCATTTTTTCTCGCCGAGTACCTCCCCGTATGTGTTTGCCATGTATGAGGAAGCCTGGCGGCAAAAGGTGGAGCGTTTCGGTAATCTCAATTATCCGGATGAGGCGCGCGGCAAGGTCTACGGTCAATTGCGCATGACGGTTTATATTCGGCAGGACGGCAGCCTGCAGGACTTTGTGCTGGATCGATCCTCCGGATCGCCCATTCTGGACCGGGCAGCCCGTCGCATCGTGGAACAGGCGGGTCCCTACGGTGCATTCACGCCCGAGATGGCCAAGGCCGCTGATGTTCTGGTTATCACACGCACGTGGATGTTCACCAACGATTCGCTGGAGACGCGCAGCCGATGAGCATCAACCCGATCAAACGTTTTGCCGTCATCGGCAAACCGATTGCACACAGCAAGTCCCCGCAGATACATGCGCAGTTTGCACGCCAGACGGGCTGTGCCTTGCAGTACGGAAAACTGCTGGCGCCCAAAGACGGATTTGCCCAGACTGTGGCAGCCATGCGGTCTGCCGGCATGAGCGGAGCCAATGTGACGGTGCCCTTCAAATTTGAGGCGCATGCGCTGTGTGATGTGTTGAGCAAGCGCGCCATGCAGGCCGGTGCGGTGAATACACTGAGCTTCACTGACCACGGTATCGAGGGTGACAACACCGATGGTGCGGGCCTGGTCTCCGACCTGATCCGACTGGCCGGTCCTCTGAAAGACGCACGCTTGCTGGTGCTCGGCGCCGGTGGTGCGGCTGCCGGTGTGCTGCGTCCCCTGCTGGATGAACATCCGCAATCGCTGGTGCTGCTCAACCGCACGGCTGAGAAAGCGCAAGCGTTGATTGCAGCGCTGCAGGGCGATTATCCGCAAACAAGGCTTGCTGCCGGTGGATTCAACGTCCCGGCACAGGGTGTGGACGTCATCATCAACGCCACATCAACCGGTTTGCAGGATGAGGCACCTGCGATCGATGAACACTGGTTTGCTGGCGCAAAGTTGGCCTACGACATGATGTACGGTGCGCAGGCGACGGCTTTCATGCGGGAGGCCCAGACGCAGGGCGTATCGGCTCACGATGGTCTGGGTATGTTGGTGGGGCAGGCGGCCGAAGCCTTTTTGATATGGCACGGCGTTCGGCCTGATGTCAGCCCCGTTCTTGAAAAACTGAGGGCTCAACTGAGTCCGGGCAAGACAGGTTAAGTGAGCATTCCATGTCCGCCTTTCTCCACAGAGTCATGCGTTTCATCAAAGTTGCCCTGTTGCTGGGTATTGCAGCATTCACCGCTGTGCAGCTCTGGTTTCTTGGGCATATCGCATGGTGGACGCAGGTCAATCCGAACACCACACGATTCATGGAATTGCGACTGGAAGCCCTGCGCAAGAAAGATCCATCTGCCCGGCTTTCGCATGTATGGATTCCGTACGAACGCATTTCGCTGAACGTCAAGCGCGCTGCGGTGGCGGCTGAGGACACCCGCTTCATGCAGCATTTTGGCGTGGATTGGGAGGCCATCGAAAAAGCGCGCGAGCGCAATGAGAAGCGCGGGCGCGTGACGCACGGTGGTTCAACCATCACGCAACAGTTGGCTAAAAATCTGTTTCTCAGCGGTGAACGCAGTTATGTCCGCAAGGGGCAGGAGCTCTTGATTACGTGGATGCTCGAAGCCGTGATGAGCAAGCGCCGCATCCTGGAAATCTATCTGAACGTCGTCGAACTGGGCAACGGCGTTTATGGTGTGGAGGCCGGTGCCCGACATCATTTCGGATTGTCTGCCAACCGGCTGGAGGCGCCAGAGGCTGCACGTCTGGCAGCCATGCTGCCTGCGCCCCGTTATTTTGACCGCAACCCCGAGTCTGATTCCCTTTACCAGCGCAGCGCCGTCATTCAGCAGCGGATGCTGCAGGTCGCTGTGCCGCGCTGACCACTGTCTGTTGCCACAAGGCCTTCACGGCAGCAATGTCTTTTTCAAATTCGTCAGCGTCCACCCGGGACATGTCAGACCCGGCCAGTCGCAGTGCATGCTGTCGCGCGCGGAACCGTCGGTAGGCATCTGCCACTTTTGCTGCCAGAGCCGGTTCGATCAAGCCCAGTTCGCCAGCCCGTTTCAGCAGCGCGATATTGCCGGCATTGGCCGTCAAAGATTCATGATCCGCACTGTAGGCCAGCACCAGGAATTGCACGATGAATTCGATATCCACCATGCCGCCTTCGCTGTGCTTGATATCAAAAAGCTCGGTCGGATTGGGATGTCCATCATGCATGCGACGCCGCATGTCCAGCACCTCGGCAGCCAGTGCGGGTACATCACGCCGGCTGCGCAAGGTTTGTGTTCTGACCGCTTCAAATCGTTGCCCCAGTGCCGCATCACCGACACAGAAGCGAGCCCGCGTCAGTGCCTGATGTTCCCAAACCCACGCACCCACACCGCCTTCGCGGCGCTGGTATTTTTCAAAGGCATCAATGCCCGATACCAGCAGACCCGCATCTCCGTTGGGCCGCAAGCGGTAGTCCGTTTCAAACAGGATGCCCGCCGGCGTCTGTGTGGTCAGCCACCGGTTCAGGCGCTGGGCTAGTTTGGCATACAGTTCCGGCGCGCTGTCGTATGGGTCGTCAAACAGGAAAATCAGATCCAGATCTGATGCATAGCCCAACTCTTTTCCGCCGAGCTTGCCGTAGGCAATGATGGCAAAGTGCGGCTGCTCGCAGTGCCTTCCCGGAATCTGTTTCCACACGGCCTCCATGATGGCTGCCAGCGTGCGGTCAGCCAATGCCGACAGATGATCGGCCAACTGTTCGACAGTCCAATACGACTCAAGGTCCTGAACCAGCAGACGGAACAGATGCGTGTGATGCATCTCGCGGCTGATGTTCATCTGCTGCTCGAGGTCCGGTTTGCCGTCAGGCAGCCGCGCATGATCCAACGCGTCGCGCAATTCAGTCTCGTACGCAGCCCAGTCCGGGGTCGCATACAGATTGCGCTCATCAAGCAGTTCATCGAGCAGAATGGGATGCGTGCGCAAATAGGCGGCTGTCCATGCGCTGGAACTGAGCAGACGGACCACGCGTGCGCGCGCTGCCGGAAACTCGTCGAGCAAAGAAAGATAGGCGCCACGGCGCGCGATGCTGTCGAGCAGATCCATGCTGCGTGCCCATGCGGTATCCGCCCCCGCCGTCTGCGAACAGTCCTGCAGCAGTGCCGGCATCAGACGGTCAACGCGTTCTCGATGCGTGGCGGGCAGGCTGCGGTAGCGTGAAGAATTTAACAGGTCCTGCCAGCGGGCCCGTGCCTGTTCGGGTTGACGGAAAGACTGCGCCCATTGCTCCGGCCAGTCATCCACCGTCACGGTTTCATGTTCGTCGTCCTGCTTGTCGCCAAACACTTCCTGAAACTGCGCATCCACAAAGTTTTGCCAGTGTGCGACTTGTGCGTTCAGCGCATCTGCATCCGGCAGACCCATGGCCAGCGCCATGCGGGCCCTGACAGCCGTATCTGCGGGCAACCAATGGGTCTGGGCATCTTCCACATATTGCAGGCGATGCTCCAGACGGCGCCAAAAATCATAGGCTGCTTTGAGGTTCTCCAGCGTCTCTGCGCTGATCAGCCCCTTGTCACAACAGAGTTTGAGAACATCCAGCGTGGGTCGAATCTGCAGGTCTTTCTCGCGGCCACCGCGTATCAGTTGAAAGACCTGCGCCATGAATTCAATTTCTCGTATGCCACCCCGTCCCAGTTTCACATGCACACCACCGGCATCCTCTCCTTTTTCGCGCTTGCGCACTTCCTGCCGGATCTGCTGATGCAGGTCCCTCAATGCGCGGATGGCACCGAAGTCCAGATACTTGCGGTAGACGAAGGGGCGCCTGATGCGTTCTAACGCATCGCAGTTTGCAGAGAAAGCCGCTGCGTGGGCTTCTGTTGGAGCGGTGTTGACCACGCGCGCCTTGATCCACGCATAGCGTTCCCACTCCCGTCCCTGCACGAAAAAATATTCTTCCAGCATGTCCAGGCTGACCACCAAGGGGCCTGAGTCGCCATTGGGCCGCAGACGCATGTCCACCCTGAAGACAAACCCGTCTTCGTTGACATCCGAAATCAGGTTCATCACCCGTCGGCCCAACTGCGTGAAAAACTCGGCATGCGAGATCCGCTTTCCGGTTCCGCTGCCGACCCCACCGCCCGCGCCCGCTGTCTCCTGCTCTGTTGCATAGACAAAAATCAGATCCACGTCGGACGACACGTTCAACTCGCGTCCTCCCAATTTGCCCATGCCCAGAATCATCAGGGCGTCCGTATCGGCGGGTTGACCGTAGCGTGCAGCCAGTTGCCGGTGCGCAAACCGGGCGGCGGCATCAATGCTGCGGTCCGCCAGAAGGGAGAGTGCGTGTGTGACCTCCTGCAGCGTGGCCAGTCCCTGCAGGTCGCGGCGCATGACCTCCAGCATGATGCGCTGCCGTTTGAGACGAAGCTGTTTTTTCAGTTCGGCTTCATCGCTGATCTGATCAAGGTCAACCAGCAGCACCTCGACTGCCTCGCTCAAGCCCAGGTGAGGTGCAAGTGCCTCATTCCATTGCGGAAAACGGTTCAGCCAACGCTGTGCGAACGACGAATGGGCGGGCCATGCGCAGCCTGTGTCAGTTCCACCTGTCGCATTTGTGTCCGGCTTGGTTAAATCTGGTACGGAATCAGCCATGTATCCCTGCATAAAATGTAAAATTACGCACGCTGCCTGCTTGCCTGCTGATTGTGACACCCGGTGTTCCGACTGTCATCGGCCGACAGGTGCCCGCGCTCACGCATTGTCCCTTTTTCTCTGCAAGGATTGCCCCAAGGCACCCATGAAACGCTGGCTGTCCCTGTCGCTGATGGTTCTTTTTTTCGGTTTCTGCGCCATCGTGCTGGGCGGACGCTATGTGCTGCTGCCTATGGTGCCGCAGTACAAGGGGGAACTGGAAACTGTCCTGACCGACGCGTTGGGCAAGCGTGTGCGAATCGGCGCCCTTCAGGCTCGGTGGCGGGGGTTGGAGCCGTGGGCAGAGGTAAGCGACTTTGCCATCCTTGAAGCCGACGACAGCGTTGCCTTCAGTCTGCCCGCCATCAGCGCGTCGCTGTCGTGGACGTCGTTGGCAGCACTTGAGCCGCGATTGTCCAGCTTGCTTATCGAGGGCGCCACACTGGAGGCGCGCCGCGACAGGCAGGGCCGTTTTCATGTGGCGGGTATCGAGATTCCGACTGGAGGTGAGGGCGATAGTCCTGCACTCGCGTGGCTGCTGCGGCAGGGAGACATTCAGGTCAAGGATGCGCGCGTGCTGTGGACGGACCTCACCCGCAGCAAGGCCGTTCTGGAGGCGGCTGACGTACAGTTTCGCCTGAATAATCTGGTCAACCTGCATCGGGCTGCCTTGAGCGGGCGCGTCATTTCGGGCCCATCGGATGGTTTGACGGGATCCGATGGCGAACCGGGTGGGGCACGACTGGAGTTGCAGACCCGCTTCTACACACCGCTGATTGCCGGCAGTGCAGCAGACGTCAGCAAGTGGCGTGGTGATGTGTATGTATCGGTTCAGTCCGCCGTTACCCGCAGCTTGAGGCCCTGGCTGGACATCCCGATGTGGCTCACAGACTTGAGTGGCGGTGGCAAGGTCTGGCTGGAATTCGACAGCCTGCGCGCGACCCGGCTGACGGTAGACCCTGATATCGCTTTGCTGTCGTTGTACAACAGCCAGACCGAGCACGGTTTCCGCCTTCGCGATATCGCCGGCCGTATCGACTGGCGTGCCGATCACAACGGCAACCAGCAAGTGGCCATCAAGTCTCTGGTTCTCACCGCGCCAGATGGCACACGGCTTGCGCCCATGAATGCGGAGCTCAAACTCGAGGATCACATTGACCCGTCCCGCCGGTCGGGGCAGGTGAGGATGGGTCGGGTCGATCTGGGTATCGTGGCGGCAGCGTTGCGCGATGCGCCCTTGCCGCAAAAGGCCGGTGAATTGCTGCGGCAAGCCAATCCGCAGGGTGTGATTCTCGATCTGGATGCCCGCTGGAGCGGCGAGTTGCAGAGCCCGGCCGACATCCGCCTGAAAGCGGAATTCAACGATTTGGGCTTGCAGTCGGTTCAGCTCAATCCGGATGTGCGCCTGCCGGGTTTCGCTGGTTTGACCGGTCGTTTGGCTGCGCAGTCTGATGGCGGGCAATGGTTCATCCGCAGCGGCGCAGGGCATGTGGATCTGCATGATGTGCTTCAGCAAACCCGACTACCGTTTACACGACTGACGTCTGAAGGCTCCTGGAAAACGTCCACCAATCTCGATCGGCGACTTTTGCTGGACTGGGATACGCTTGAAATTGAGCGCGATGGCATGCGGGTGTCCATGCAGGGCGATCTGGTGTTCGGTCGTGGCGAAATGCCCGACGCCAATTTGTCTGGCTCATTCAACCGCGTGCCGGTGGCCGATGTGGCCGGCTACATGCCGCTGGTCATCGGCAATGACACGCTGGGCTGGCTCAACACCGCACTGAAGGGCGGCGTGGCGCACGACGGACGCTGGAAGCTCAAAGGCAATCTGTGGCATTTCCCGTTCCCGGACCGCAAGCGCGGCGAGTTCTTTGTCAACGCGCGCATCCAGAAAGGCGAAGTGCTGTTCGCGTCTGACTGGCCTGCCGTCCGCGACATTGAGGGCGACATCCGCTTTGCCAATGAGGCCATGACGGTCGTGGCCAAATCGGCGCGCACGCGCGATGCCGTGCTCAACAATGTGACGTTGCGCATCCCTTCACTGGATGCCGATAAAACGCTTCTGCTGATTGAAGGGGACTCACAGGCAGCGCTTGCCGAGATGGTCCGGTATGTCAATGCGTCACCGGTGTCGGATATGCTCAGTGGGTTGCTCAAAGGCAGCATGGCCACCGGCAATGCGCGGCTCGCCCTGGGCTTGCGCATTCCGCTGGACGTACCCGAGAAAACCGAAGTCAAGGGCACGCTCACATTTGCCGACAATGACATTTTTATCACCCGCGGGGTGCCGCAACTGTCCAGGGTGCGTGGGACGCTGGATTTCACCGAATCGGGTATCTCCATGAAAGGCCTCAGCGGCACGGCACTCGGTGGCCCACTGAAAGTGGATGCTGCTACCCGCACTGACGGCATCATGACGATACGCGCAGAAGGCAACGCTACAGCCACAGCACTGAAGCGCTATCTCGGTGTGCCGGCAACTTTGCGCGCCAGCGGTCAGACCCGGTTTGCAGCCAATGTCGTGGTCAAGCCCGGCGCCGGAGAGCCCGACATCACTGTTGAAAGTACCTTGCAGGGTATCGCACTCGATCTGCCCGAGCCCTTTGTAAAGCGCGCCAACGATGTCTGGCCGCTCGAGTTCCGCATGCTGCCCACCGTCATGCGCAACGGTGAACTGCAGCGGGACGAAATCCGTATCGCGCTGGCCTCTCAGAAAGGGGCACTGTTGGCCGGACGTATTGAACGGGACCGGACCAAGGGCAAGTCGGATCCCGTGCGGGGTGCGCTGGCGGTTGGCGAACCTTTGGCCATGCCTGAACAGGGCATACGGCTGAGCGTGACCTTGCCCGAGCTGGATCTTGACCAGTGGCAGCGCACGCAGTTCAGTGACACATCCCCGTTGTCGGAGGACAGCATCGGCATGGCACCTGAATCAGGGGATGCCGGTGTCGGACTCAATCCGGACCGCATCTCTGTACGAGCCAATTCCCTGATCATCGGCAACAAGCGTTTCAATCGCTTGACGCTCGGGGCCAACCGACAAAAAGACCGATGGTCCTTCGACATCTCAGCCGATGAAGGCAAGGGCACTGCATTGTGGATTGCACCCAGTGCTGCGGCTGGCAATGTCGCCGGCAAGCTGCAATTGAATTTTGCCCGTCTGACATTACCCGAATCGACTGCTGTCGAGGTCACTGGTCTGCCACCTGACCCCACAGACCTGTTCGAGGTTCCAGCCTTGGATATCACGGTCGATGACATGAATCTGGGCAAGACGCGACTGGGCCGACTGCGACTGCTGGCTTCCAACGAGGGCGAGGGTTCTGTCAAGCAATGGATATTGCGGGAGTTTCAGGTCAGCAACCCGGATTTCACGCTGGCCGGCAAGGGCGATTGGCGACGCGAGCAGCTCGGACAGCCTCGCCGCACGCGGATTGACTTTCGTATGGATGTACAGAATTCCGGCAAGCTGCTGGACCGGGTGGGCATGGAAAAGGTGTTGCGCGGCGGAGCGGGTATCGTATCCGGTAACCTGCAGTGGAAAGGTCCACCCCAGTCGTTTGACTACGCCACCATGTCAGGCAACCTGAAACTCGACATCAAGGATGGGCAGTTCCTCAAGGTAGAGCCTGGTGTGGGGCGTTTGCTCGGCATCCTGTCATTCCAGTCATTGCCGCGCAGACTCACGCTCGATTTCTCCGATATTTTTGCAGCCGGTTTTGCGTTCGATCAGATTTTTGCAACAGCGGGCATCAGCAATGGCGTGTTGAGTACCCGTGATTTCAAGATGCGGGGAACCGGCGCAACGGTGCTGTTGGACGGTACCGTCAATCTGGTGAACGAAACCCAGGATCTGCGTGCGGTGGTGCTGCCCGAGATCAATGCAGCCGGTGGTACGCTCATGTATTCAGTCATGATGGCCAACCCAGCGGTGGGCTTGGGCGCGTTTCTGGCTCAATTGGTGTTGAAAGATCCGCTTTCCAAGGCTTTTTCCTATGATATGAAAGTCACTGGAACGTGGGATGATCCGGTCGTTGAAAAAGTCGAGCGTGGGGCTGTGCAGGTGCCCCAAGCGGGCAATCCGAAATAAGCCAAGCCGTTGCGCAACCGGTGAACTGTGATGGTTCGCAAACGCCCGTCAGGGATAAACATACAAGAGCGGGAGACCGTCATGAGCAGTGCGTCGCCTTTCAAACTGGCTGCCATTCAAATGGTGTCCTCCACATCGGTTGATGACAACCTGTACTTTGCGCAAGAGCAGATCGCAAAAGCGGCAGAGCAGGGTGCGAAGCTGATTCTCTTGCCCGAATACTTTGCGCTTATGGGCCGTCGCGATACCGACAAAGTCGCCATTCGCGAAACGCCCGGCCAAGGACCGGTGCAGGCCTTCCTGTCCGAAACAGCCAAGCGCCACGGTGTATGGATTGTCGGCGGTACGTTGCCGCTGGCTTGCGAGTCTGACGGCAAGGTGCGCAACACGACGCTGGTGTTCAACCCGAAAGGCGAGTCAACGGCCCGCTACGACAAAATCCATCTCTTCCGTTACGCCAACGAAAAAGAACGCTACGACGAGGCCAATACCATCGAGGCTGGCAGCGGTGTCGTGTCGTTTGATGCGCTTGGAACGAAGTTCGGTCTGTCGGTGTGCTACGACCTGCGTTTTCCGGAAATGTACCGGGCCATGGGGCCAGTGGGTGTCATTCTGGTGCCGGCTGCGTTTACTTATACAACCGGGCGTGCGCATTGGGAAATTCTGCTGCGGGCCCGCGCCATTGAAAACCAGTGCTATGTGCTGGCCTGTGGACAGGGTGGCGAACACGACAACGGCCGCCGCACCTGGGGTCACAGCATGTGGATAGACCCGTGGGGGCAAGTGCTTGCATGTCTGCCCGAGGGCGAAGGCGTGTTGATGGGCGAGTTTGACCCCGAGCGTCTGCAGGGCGTGCGAGCGCAGTTGCCGGCACTTGAGCACCGGGTGCTCTGACCGGGCGTGTGTGCGCCTCTGTCCGGGCATGACGCGTGTCTTCAAGCCGCAATGTACGGTTCTTGCGGCGCGTATGCCACCCGTCCCGTATCCAAACCCCGTGCAGGTGATCCCGTTTACCCCTGTCGTGCCGTCTGCGGTATTCTGGTGGCTGAAATGACAATTTGCTGAAAGCTGTACCCCATGAACGCACCTGAATCCGTTTTCAATACCCTTGGCACTGCGCAAGACGTCCTCTGGACACCTTATGGCCTTGATGAAGGCCGTGTGCGCAAGGCGCTGGCTGACATTTTTACCCGCAAGGTCGACTTTGCCGACGCCTATTTCCAGTACAGCTGCGTAGAGGGCTGGAGTCTGGACGAAGGTATCGTGAAGTCGGGCAGTTTCAGCATCGAGCAGGGTGTGGGTGTGCGGGCTGTTACGGGCGAAAAAACCGCCTTTGCGTATTCCGACGACATCGCATTCAAGCCGCTGGCAGAAGCCTGCCGGTCGGTCAAAGCCATCGCTGCGGCCGGGCAGAGCAAAAAGCACCGCATCGACCGCAGCCTGACAGCACAGGCGGGTTTGGACCTCTACGGTTCGTCCAACCCCATTCTCTCGCTCGACTCCATGGCCAAGGTGTCTATCCTTGAACGGATTGAACATCTTGCCCGCAGCCGTGACCCCCGGGTCAAGCAGGTCATGGCCAGCCTGGTCGGCGCGTGGGAAATCATGCTGGTGGCCCGCAGCGACGGCGTCATGGCGGCCGATATCCGTCCGCTGGTGCGCCTGAGCGTCTCTGTTCTGGTAGAGCAGGACGGCCGGCGCGAAAGCGGTGGGTCCGGCGGGGGCGGGCGTTTTGATTTTGCGCATTTCGACGATGCAAGGTTGAAGCATTTTGCCGACACGGCGGTGGATCAGGCCCTCATCAATCTGGACGCAAAGCCGGCGCCCGCTGGCCTGCAGACGGTGGTACTGGGCCCGGGATGGCCCGGCATCCTGCTGCATGAGGCCATTGGTCACGGGCTTGAGGGCGACTTCAACCGCAAGGGGTCCAGCGCGTTTTCCGGTCGCATCGGCGAACGGGTGGCCTCCCCCGGCGTGACCGTAGTGGACGATGGCACATTGGCCAACCGTCGCGGCTCGCTGAATGTGGATGATGAGGGCAACCCCACCCAACGCACGGTGCTGATTGAAGACGGCATTTTGCGCGGCTACATCCAGGACATGACCAACGCGCGGCTCATGAAAATGCCGATCACCGGCAACGGACGGCGCGAAAGCTT
>SXZD01000104.1 GCA_005788065.1 Burkholderiales bacterium | reverse complement strand
CCGCTGAACTCGTTGCACCACTAAACCATTGATCCCTAGGATAGAATCGATCGGGGACATCGGCATTGCTCCATTAAACATGTTTCTTCGCAAAAACAAGTCTAATGAATGTCGGTGTCCCCCGTTAATGATGAAGAGCCCGGACTTTTCCTTTGCCGGGATGTTGATTATGTCATCCCCTTTGGCTCTCCCCGCCGCGCCATCGCATACAAGTAGCGGTCAATCCGCCAAACAGGCGTCCCAATACAAACCTTTTTAACAACTAGCGCTCCATAAAGCGGCGTACCATAGTGACGTTTGTGTACGACAAATCGCCATGGGCTCCTTTGAAAACCTGTTCGCCACTCCGCTCTCCGGAACCCTGAAGTTTCAGAACGGCGGATACATCAACAACTCGCTGACCGCTGGACTACAAGCCACGTTTGGTTTCAGCGGGGTGGTCAACGGGCGAACCTTGCTGCTCGATCCGCGATATCTTCGTACCGCAGAGGCTGTCTATGTCAGTACAACGGACCCACGCGACATGTTCATGGTCAGCTGGAACGTTGACAACCGCACATCGTCCATGGGTACGCCTGTTCGCTTTGCATCCACCAATGCGAATGTCACGATGCTTGATGACAGTGATGATGCCGGGGTCTACAAACTGACTTCGCTGAAATTGCAGGACTATTGGGTTGGCAAGAGCTCCAACGTCAAGTTCCAGAACTATTCGGTTGCCAATTCGCCGTTTTCTCTGACCCTGCTCAAAGCGCCTGACTACACCTACGATCTGCAAGCCCCCACATCGGTGGCTGAAGGCAGCGGTGCGCTGATCACGATTACCCGTAACGGTGCGACAGGATTTTCTTCGGTGGTTTACTTGAATACTGTTGCTGGCTCGGCAACAGCGGGGTCGGATTTCATTGTGTTCAACAAGGTTGCCGTCAGCTTTGGTGAGAACGAAAGCACACGTACCATCAACGTCAGAGCGCTGATGGATACGGTAGCCGAATCGCCAGAGACTTTCAGTGCGCAGATCTTCAGTAAGCAGACTGATGCGACACCCATTCAGTCCCGCAACATCACGATCAACAACACAGTACCGAGCTTCAGTTACACCGTCAGTGCATTGACGGTCGCAGACGAAGGTGGTGCGGTCACCTTCAAAATTGACCGCACCGGCACCACAGACCTGGCGTCTACCGTGTTTGCAAACACGGCCTCGGGCTCAGCGGTTGAAGGGGCTGACTTCAACGCTGTGTTGCGCGTTCCTGTTCAGTTCAGTGTTGGCATGCTGTCCACTACGATACAAGTGCAAACCCGGGTAGATGCGTTTGACGAACAACAGGAAAACTTTCTGCTCAGGCTGTTTGATTCCACGACTTCTGTCACGGCTCTAGCCTCTGGAACCGGCCTGATCAACAACCGCGACTCGATCAACCTGACAGGAACGGCCGCCAACAACAATATCGTCGGGAACGAGTTGGATAACATCATCACGGGACTGGGCGGCGGCGACCAACTGACTGGGGGTCTGGGCAGGGATACATTCCGCTACCTGAATGTCACCGACTCGGGTCTGCTTGCCTCCGCACAGGACAGAATCACGGATTTCCGCAAAGGTGAAGACAAGATTGATCTGTCAGCCATTGATGCGAATCAGGGCCTCGCCGGAGATCAGGCTTTTACAGGTTTCATCAGCCCGACAGCCGCTTTTACGACGCCAGGGCAGATGAAGATCAACCACAATGGCAGCTACAACTACACCATCTTCCTGAATACCAACACCACTGCCGCGGCAGAGGCGGCCATCAATGTGCAGTTGGTGGGTGTACCCTCGGGTCAGCCACAAAGCCTCGCTCTGAGCGATTTCACTCTCTGAACGCGGGCGGATCCCCCCTGAAGCCTGTTGCAAACGGATGAACCCTCTGCAAGTGGAGCGGGCGTCACCGCTATTCGACATCCTTACCATGGTAAGTTGAATCCGAAATACGGTCTGGGCAGTAGAAAAGGAACAATCGTTCACTGAATCTACAAATGCGCCCATTCAAGACCGCTGCTGCTGCCGCCCTGATCGCTCTGACTGCGGTCGCCGGTCTGTTGTCGGGTGTATCAGTTCCGGTGGATGCTGCGATCGAGGGTGTCCGGGCACGTGGATCGCTGCTTGCCTCAGACACTTTTTCCTCCTCAGCGTCCCGATCTGCATTCAATACGGTTCTTGCGCCGAACCCCACAGATATCGGTTTCGCCCAGTCCATGATTGCGCATCACAACCAAGCGCTCTATCTGGCCATGCTGGTTCAAAACCATCCCAACCCATACATTCGCAACCTGTCGCAGACCGTCCGTCAGAAGCAAGGTCATGAAACGGGTCTGATGCTCGGTTGGCTCAATGCTTGGGGTGCCGCACCGATGACGCTGGACAACATGGCATGGGTCAATCAGACCACACGCGAATTGTCAGCAGAAGATGTCCTGTTCATTTCCCGTTGCGCCGCCAACCCTGCGCAGATGCCCGGTCAGGCCAGCGCCTCAGAAATTGAAAAACTGAAAAAGGCGCAGCCCGATGAGCAGGCGCGCCTCTTCCTGCAGTACATGAAACGCCACCATGAGGCCGCGCTCGAGATGGCCGCATTCGCAAGTCGCCATGCCTCTTTGTCGTTCGTACGTTCATTTTCCCTGTCCGTGATCAAGGAGCAGGGACGCGAAATTGCCTCGATGTCGCACGTACTGGCGACAGCACAGAATCTGAAATAAGGAGTTTCCGATGAAATCCGCACGCTATCAAAAGCCGGCCACACAGTTCGTCTTCATGCCCCTTCTCAAGCCGCTGGTGCTGGCCATGACCCTGGGACTGGCCGCCTGTCTGAGCCCGTCTGCAGACAATGCCACCACTTCCAGCTCCAGTGCGGGTAGCCGCACCGCCGAGTCTGGCGTCAAAGATCCGGGGGCGACACCGCGCGGTGAGTGTGGTCCGGGCTCTCTGCCGGAAACAGGCCTTCAGGGACGTGTGTCACAGGCCGATCATGACTCCGGCAAAGCGGCACAGGGTTTCACCTGCAATACGCAACTCGTGGGCTCCTATGTCGTTAAAGGTGCCATCGGCACGGTGGGCGGCTTCAAGGTGGAGCGCTATCGCGACAAGAGCGGACGCGACTGCGCCTACTACGACTCCACACTGATTTATCCGAGCAACATCCTGGACCGTGAGCAGGGCGTCAGCGTGTTTGACATGAGCAATCCGGCCAAACCCGTGAAAACGGCCTCGCTGGTCACACCGGCCATGCTGTCTCCCCACGAATCGGTCGTCGTAAGCCAGGAAGGTGGCATTTTGGCTGCCGTTCTGGGAAACCCGGCCTTCGGACCCGGCATTGTCGATATTTATGACATTTCGCAGGACTGCCGCAACCCGGTACTGAAATCGTCCACACCGCTGGGCATTTTTGGTCACGAGAGCGGACTGTCCCCCGATGGCAAGACCTTCTACTCCAACGCGCCGGGTAACGGAACGATCGTCGCCCTGGACATCTCCGATCCGTCAGTCCCCAAGCCGCTGGGTGTCTACAATTTCAATTCTCACGGCTTGAGCTTGAGCAATGACGGCAAGCGGGCGTACGTGGCTGACATCGGCAACACCGGTGTCGGGGCGGGTGGACAGCGCTTCGCCGCACCCGAAGGCTTGCGTGACACCAACCCGGCTGGTGTAACGATTCTGGATGTTTCTGAAATCCAGGAGCGCAAGCCCAATCCGCAAGTGAAGGTTGTATCGCGCGTGACGTGGGATACCGTGACCATTCCGCAGAATGCCATCCCGTTCACACGCAATGGCAAGTCATACCTGATGGAGATTGACGAGTATTCTGCTGCCAGCGCTGGCGGTGGTGTTACAGCCCATGGCCTGATCGTCGGCGCAGGCCGGATCATCGACATCACCGACGAAACCAAGCCCCGTGTGGTGTCCAACTTGCGCCTGCAGGTACATGAGCAGAAAAACCGTGCGGCGATTGCCAACGACCCGGGCGCTGCCAACCCCACTGGTGGATATGCCGGGCACTATTGCAATATTCCCAGCCGCGTCAATCCGACCATCGTTGCCTGCAGCATGATTCTGTCGGGTCTGCGCATATTTGACATCAGCGACCCTGAAAACCCTGTTGAAGTTGCCTATTTCAATTCGCCGGTTCAGCCTCGTATCGTCACGGTACCTGCACCGGCCAGCAACAGGGCCATGTCCAGTCCGACCTATGTGCCTGAGCGCAAGGAGAACTGGTACACGGATGCATTCAGCGGCTTCTATGTAGTCAAAGTCACCAACGGTGTATGGAAAGATTGAATCCATAACGCACGGCCTGCCCGCGTTTGGACCGGGCAATTGAAGCGCCCAAGGACTGCGGCCCGCAAGCCAGCAGGCTAGGGCGCTTCTTCTACTTTGCGGGACTGACTTTGGTTACACTGGCATGTGCAAAAACAGACCCATGACAGGATGACACACCATGTCGATGAAAAATAAAGCGCGGAGCCAGCCCAAGACCTTGGATCTGGTGGTTTTCGGGGTCACAGGATACACCGGCAAACTCGTGCTTGAGCATCTGGTCAAAGAGCTGGAGCACACCCCCACGTTGCGCTGGGCCATCGCAGGCCGCAATCGGCGCAAGCTCAAGGACCTGCTGGTCAAGATGGGAGACCTTCCCAACACGCCGATGATCATCATCGCCGACAACACGGACAAATCATCACTGTCGAACATGGTGAAAAACGCGCACACCGTGTTGAATCTGGCTGGCCCGTATTTCAAGAATGGCGAAAAGCTGATCCAGGCCTGCGTTGAAAACGAGTGCCATTACCTCGATCTGGGTGTTGAAAGCTTCTGGATCAGCGACATCATCAAAAAATACAATGGCGTTGCCTTCGACAAACACATCAAGATTGTGCCGGGCTGCGGCTATGAGACCCTACCGTTTGATATGGCGTGCACGCTGGCTGCGCGCGAGCTTAGCGACCGGCATGGCGAGCGGTGCATCAGCACAAACGTGATGGTGAAATTCAATGGTCGGTCGCTGCGCAACCCCAAAAATGCGTTTTCCGGTGGCACCTATGCATCCATCGCTGCGTTTCTGGATGCACCCAATGTACGCAAGGCGCTTGAGCCCGGTTGCCTGGTAGAAGACCCAGCGCGGGCGGACTATCTGAAAGCCAACAGCCCCTTCAATCTGTTTGGTCGCTATGAAGCGGACTTCAAGGCCACGCTTGCGCCCTGCATGCCCATTCCCTTCATCAACCCGGCCATGGTGTATCGCAGTGCAGAGATTCAGCGGCATTACTTTACCGACACCTTCCTTTACAAGGAGGGCATGAGCGTTTCTGCTGCCTTGCCATTCAAGGTACTGGAAAAGCCGGCTGCATTGCTCGTGGGTTTCGGATTCAGCGCATTCCAGCGCGTGCTGCAGAACAATGTGCCTGCAGTCCAGTATGCATTGAAGCGCACCATTGAAGCACTGGCGCCCACCACAGGACAGGGCCCTTCGAAAGAGAGCCTCGATGAAGCGTCTTATGAAATTGAAGTGATTGCCACAGGCGAGTGTGGCAATCGCATCAGGTGCGTAGTGACCGGCGAAGGACATGCCGGCTATCGCTCAACCGCCAACATGGCGGTGCAAGCTGCACTGGCACTGGCCATGGATGAGTTTGGTTCGCCGCGCTACTACGGTGTGATCACGCCGGCCACTGCCATAGGACCCGCGGCGTTGAAACGTCTGGAACGTGCCGGTGTGAACTTTGACCTGTACGAGATGGAGCGCCTGAAGTTGGCTGTGAATATCGTTGCCGGTGGTGAAACCCTCTCAGCCATAGACGAGGCGCTGGACACTGGTAATGCAGGCAGTAAGAGCGCAGGTGCCACGTCGGACACGGTGAGCGAAGCGGCAGCCTGACAAACCGCAGCAACGTCAGACCAGTTGCTGCAATGCCGTCCGTATGCGGTCCGGCAGCGGGGTGGGCCGATTGTTGGAGCGATCTACAAACACGTGTACAAAGTACCCCGTTGCAGCGGCACGGTCTTGTCCCTGCTTGAACAGGCCAATCTCATAGCGCGCCGATGAGTTGCCCAGACGGGCCACGCGCATGCCGGCATCGATGACCTCCGGAAAGCACAGCGACTGATGGAAGCGGCACTGCGTCTCGACGGCGAAGCCCACCACCGCGCCATCATGAATGTTCAAACCGCCCTGGCGAATCAAAAACTCGTTGATGACGGTGTCAAAAAAACTGTAGTAAACAACGTTATTGACGTGG
>SXZD01000103.1 GCA_005788065.1 Burkholderiales bacterium | reverse complement strand
CGCTATGTCATTCCCGACTTCAAGATGGAAAAGCATCACATCGACAAGCGCGTCGACCAGATGACCAAAGAAGGTGTTGAGTTCCGCACCGGCATTCTGGTGGGTGACAAACTGGAAGAGGGTGGCATCAACAATTTTGGTACGCAGGTTGTGTCGCCAAAGCAGCTGATGGACGAGTTTGATGCTGTCATTTTGACCGGTGGCGCAGAAGCCCCGCGCGACCTGCCGGTTCCCGGCCGCGAGTTGAAGGGTGTGCACTTTGCCATGGACTTCCTGCCCTTGCAGAACAAGGTCAACGCCGGCGACAAGCTGAAGAACCAACTGATGGCCACCAAGAAGCATGTGCTGGTCATCGGCGGTGGCGACACCGGTTCGGACTGCGTGGGTACGTCCAACCGCCATGGCGCTGCGGGCGTAACCCAAATTGAATTGATGCCCCAGCCGCCCGAGCAAGAGAACAAGCCGCTGGTGTGGCCGTACTGGCCCATGAAGCTGCGCACCTCCAGTTCGCACGAAGAAGGTGTGGAGCGCGATTGGGCCGTGACCACCAAGAAGTTCATCGACGACGGCAAGGGCAATGTGAAAGCCGCCCTGTGCGCCAAGGTGGAGTGGGTGAAAGACGAGGCCACGGGCCAGATGAAAATGCAGGAAGTGGCCGGCTCGGAGTTTGAAATCAAGGCCGATCTGGTGCTGTTTGCCATGGGCTTTGTGAGCCCCGCAGCCAGTATTCTGAAAGCATTTGGTGTTGAGCGCGACAACCGCGGCAATGCCAAGGCTACCACCGACGGGGACGGCTGCTACACGACCAATGTGGACAAGGTGTTTGCAGCGGGCGATCTGCGCCGTGGTCAAAGCCTGGTGGTGTGGGCGATTCGTGAGGGACGTCAGGCTGCCAAGGCGGTGGACGAGTTCCTGATGGGTGCGAGTGTGCTGCCGCGGTGATGGTGGAGTGACCGAGTGACGAGTGACGAGAGTTGCTCTTAACTCACCGACTGTTCCGCAGTGTTACCGCAGTGGTTTGAAGCAAAGACGGCGTACGCGAGTGCGCCGTTTTTTATGTACGGGCGACCTGTGGACAGCGAGGCACTTTCAGCAGACGTTTGGCCAGCGCGCGTTTTGCCAATTGCGTGTCGTGATGGCATTGCAGATTCAGCCACCACCCGTCGCTGAGACCAAAGTATTTGCACAGCAGCAGGTCGGTTTCTGCTGTTATACCCCGGCGTCCAGCGACGATATCGTATACACGGGTCACAGGAACCCCGATATCTTTTGCAAGCCGGTAGGCTGTAATGCCCAAAGGTTTCAGGAATTCTTCATCCAGCATTTCGCCGGGTGATACGGGTTTCAGTTTTGGCATGATGCAGTTACTCGTTCAGTGATAGCCCAGTATTTCAACCTCGCAAGCGCCTTCTGTTGACCAGATAAAACAGGTGCGCCACTGCTGGTTTATGCGGATGCTGTACTGACCATATCTGTCTCCAGAAAGTGCTTCCAGCCGGTTGCCCGGCGGTGCAAGCAAATCTTCCAGCTTCTTTGCCAGCGCCAGTTGTGTAAGCTTTCGTAAAGCCGGGCGTTCAATGTTTGTCCATCGGGCAACGCGATCGCCGTTGTAAAGCGCTTCCGTTTTTCGGCATCTAAAAGAAACAATCGGTATCTGAATGTTACTGCTCTTCGTTATTACTGTCTATCGGTAAGTTTGGTGAGCAGGTTGAGTTATCTGTATTTGCAAACCCGCCCCGATGAGTGACAGTCCATGCATTTTTGGTTCCGTTTTGATTACGTTTTATCCGTAGAAGGATCGCTGAACCTCACGCGAGTGACGCTAATACGGTGAAGGTTTGGCGTTTACGATGGCACTAAAGTAGTCTTCGCCCCTCACCCCCATATTTCATTGACTGCAATTCTGCCTTGTCATAAAGTAAGGAATCATCAATTTGGTAATGACAATTGATATGGCGACTGCAACGCTCACAAGCAAGGGGCAAATCACGGTTCCCGTCAGTGTCCGTAACGACCTCAAGGTAGATGCCGGAGACCGGGTCGAATTCGTGCTGATCGCGCCGGGCCGTTATGAATTTGTAGCGGCAACCCATAGCGTCAGCGAGTTGAAGGGCATGTTTGGAAAGCCTGCCAAGGCCGTGTCCATCGAGCAGATGAACCGTGCCATTTCCTCTCGCGGGGCGTCGGCGCGATGACGGGTCTCGACACCAATGTGCTGGTTCGCTACATCATGCAGGACGATGCCAGACAGTCCCCCAAGGCCACACGTCTGATCGAATCTCTCGACGCAGACCATCCCGGGTTCATCAGTCTTGTTTCCATCATTGAACTGTATTGGGTGCTGACCACCTGTTACGAGCTCAGCCGTGAGCAGGTTGCCCAGGCGATCGACCTTCTGTTGCGATCCCGGCAAATTGTAGTAGACCGATCCGACCAGGTTTTGCGCGCCTTGAGGGTTTTTGACGACGGACGTGCAGACTTTGCGGATTGTTTGATCGAACGCACATGTGCATCGGTGGGATGCGTCAAAACAGTGACCTTTGACGCCAAAGCGTCGAAGCATTCGGGGATGGTGCTTCTTGCCTGATGCAACCTCGCCCGAGTATCACCGTCTGAAGGGTGAGGGCCCCGATCTCATGGCCTGTCTGCTGAATGCGCCTCGCGGAAAGCCCCTGCATATGCTCAATCCGTGGGAGGCTTGATCGCGGCGCGACGTGCAGCCCTTTGCGCGCGGCAACAGCCGGGGTTGAGTGGCAAGGTTCAACCGCTGTCGTACTCGACTGATTTCCAGAATGCTCCAAAAATTCCCGATCGGTAAATTCTTCTTGGTTTGTCGTGCCTTAAGTGTTCAATCTTCCCGATCGGTAAATATTGCTTGTCATACCCGTGTTCTTGATCGATAATTTACCGATCGGGTAATTGATTGGGCTTATGGGTGCAATACAAAACACCGGGCATCTTGGCGCAGTACTTCGAGCTGCCCGCAAACAACTGGGGCTGACCCAACCGCAGTTGGCCTTGGCGGCCGGGGTGGGTGTGCGCTTCATTGTTGACCTTGAGGCTGGCAAGCCTACACTGCGTCTGGAAAACGTACTGCGTGTCATCGATGCCTTGGGTGGTTCCTTACACCTCAAAGGTCTGGGCGAACTGCCGGGTTCAGACGATGCCACCGGTGGAAAGGGCTCCCGACATGGTGCGTGAGCTGGTTGTCTGCCTGTTCTCTGACCGTGTCGGTACGCTTGGCTTGTTAAACGGGCGCTTGAGTTTTCGCTATCGGCCAGATTGGCTTGCCCGGGCAGACGCAGTCCCACTTTCCGTGTCGTTGCCGCTGCAATCAGACTTGTTTGAAGATCAGCAGGCCCGTCCTTTCTTTGCCGGATTGCTGCCCGAGGGGCAGTTACGGCAGTTGATCGCGCGACAGTTCAACGTTTCAAGGCAAAACGATTTCGGCCTGTTGAATGCAATCGGTGGCGAATGTGCAGGCGCTGTCCGATTCATAACACCGGACAGCACGCTTGCAGTCAGCGGCACGGACACCGATATTGCCTGGTTAAGCGACGCCGAATTAATTGCGCTTCTTGATGAGTTACCGGCTCGCCCCATGATGGCGGGACATGAGGGGTTACGCCTGTCCTTGGCGGGCGCGCAAGACAAACTGCCCGTGATTTTTGATGGGCGCCGGTTTGGCCTGCCCAAAAATGGCACCCCCAGTTCGCACATTCTGAAGCCAGCCATTCTCAAGTTGACCGACACGGTGATCAACGAAGCCTTCTGCCTGGCCCTTGCAAATTCGATGGGGCTCAAGCCGGCATCAGCGCAAATTCATTCTGTGATGGGTCGACAGTTTCTGTTGGTTGAACGCTATGACCGGACGTTCGGTGCACAAGGGGGGCGAGAGCGCTTGCACCAGGAGGATTTTTGTCAGGCGCTGGGTGTCGTCCCGGAAATGAAGTATCAGAGCGAGGGTGGTCCCGATCTGTCGCAGTGTTTCAATCTTGTTCGACGCGCAACACGGCCCAGCGCGCCGCAAGTTATCCGGCTTTTGGACTGCGTTATTTTTAACGCACTGATCGGCAATCACGATGCGAATGCCAAAAACTTTTCTCTGCTGTACCGCCGCGACGCAGCAGTGCTTGCGCCGCCCTATGATTTGCTGTCCACAGCAGTCTACCCGCGATTGACCCACAAAATGGCGATGAAAATCGGAAGCAAATACAAGTTCAGCGAGCTTCAACAAAAGCATTGGCAACAGTTTGCCGCTGGTGCGGGCCTTAGTTGGGCGCAGACGCGAAAGCGGATTTTGACATTTGCGGAGGCTCTGCCGCTGGCCGCACGCCAAGTTCAATCAAGCGATGCAGATAGCTTCGCCGGTAGCGATATGGTCGAACAGATCATCAGCCTGATTGAGCAGCGTTGTCTGCTGACAGCGCGAAGGCTTGTCGAGCAGCCGTAAAATCCGGAATCATGCGGCGTAAAATCCGGAATTATGTGCCTTTCCGTCTGGAAGGCGAGTCGAGCTTCAGTCGCCGTCGTACACTCTTGATTTTCGGAACATATCGACGTGACAACCGGATTGCTTCCCCCCGACCGCTGGGCCGCCGTGGTGCGCGACGCACCGCTGGTGTCCATAGACCTGATCGTGTCCGATACGCAGGGGCGTGTTTTGTTGGGGCACCGCATCAACCGGCCCGCTCAGGGTTACTGGTTTGTGCCCGGTGGCGTTATCCGAAAGGGCGAGCGTCTGGATGCAGCTTTTGAGCGCCTGACCCTCGATGAGCTGGGTATCGAATTGCCCAGAAGCGCAGCCCGGTTTGCCGGTTTGTACGAGCATCACTATCCGGATAACTTTTCCGGGTCCGACTTCCCGACGCACTACGTGGTGCTGGCTCACCGCCTGCAGTGGCCCGCGCAGGGCGCAAATATTCAGTTGCCCAAAGCTCAACACACCCGTTACCAATGGATGTCGGTTGACGAGTTGCTGGCGCACCCGCAGGTGCATCGGCATGTGAAGGATTATTTTTCGGACGTGCAGATTGGGTGACGTATCGCAAGGTGGGGTTTGGGACTCAACGCAAAATGGCAGGTTAATCTTGTCATCAATCCTATCAATCCGACTTTTTTGACCAGAATCGGTCTTATTCTTATCAGTTGATAAGAAATGACAAGAATGACGGAGCGGTGTACCGACCCCAGGCGTCGCCGCTAAGCCGTTACAAGGAAAAACCCTGCCCCGCACCGCCCCCTTGCGTTAAACTACCGACTTACGACACACACATCCGGGCAAACATGGCGCTAGTCCCTGTCATTCTCTGCGGTGGTTCCGGGTCACGCCTGTGGCCCCTGTCCCGCGACCTGTATCCGAAACAGTTTCTTACACTCACCGGCACGCTTTCTCTGCTGCAGGCCACCGTCAAGCGGGCCGCCGCCGTCTCTGCAGAAAACCCCATCCTCGTCTCCAACGAAGCGCACCGCTTTCTGGTGGCAGAGCAGGTCAGCAGCATGGGCGCCAAGTGGTCCGACCTCATTTTGGAGCCCGTGGCCCGCAACACAGCCCCCGCCATTGCCGCGGCTGCGCTGCGCTTGCAAGCCACGCAGCCCGACGCGGTCATGCTCGTTATGCCCTCAGACCAGCAAATCGACGATGCCGGCCAGTTTGCCTTTGCCGTCAAAGCGGCGGTAGAGGCGGCCGAAAGCGGGCGCTTGGTCACGTTCGGCGTGCAACCCACATTCCCGGCCACTGGCTACGGTTACATTCGCGCCACCGAGCGCGTTAACCCATCTGTGGTCAAGGCGCTGGCCGTTGCACAGTTTGTAGAAAAGCCCGACGAACAAAAGGCACAAGGCTTTCTGCAAACCGGCGAATACCTGTGGAACAGCGGCATGTTCGTCTTCAAGGCCAGTACCTTCATTCAAGCGCTTGAACGCCACGCGCCCGCCATGCTGTCCGCTGTGCGCAAAGCCGTGGACGCCGGCAAACACGACATGGATTTCTTCCGCCTCGATAAAGTCGCGTTTGAGTCCAGCCCGTCCGACAGCATCGACTACGCCGTCATGGAAAAAACCGACCGTGCGTCCGTTGTGTCGCTTAACCTCGGCTGGAACGACGTGGGCGCTTGGGACGCCGTGTGGGACATCTCCGACAAAGACGCCAACGGCAACGTCAGCAGCGGCGACGTGGTCATGCACAACACCCGCAATTCGCTGGTGCATGCGTCAGGCCGCTTGGTCAGCACCATCGGCGTAGAAGACATTGTGGTGGTTGAAACAGCAGACGCCGTGATGGTGGCACGCAAAGACCGCGCGCAAGACTCCTGCATCGCAATGCGCAGGTTCGCGGCTGGCAGCGCCACGCGCGCCGGCGCCAGCCCATTGCCCACGTCGGTGGTGAAGCTGAACTCGCGCATGAACAGCATGCGCT
>SXZD01000102.1 GCA_005788065.1 Burkholderiales bacterium | reverse complement strand
TCGGACAGCCCGAAAGCCAAGCGTATCGAGTATCGCCCGCCCGATCCGGCGGCGAATCCGTATCTGTGCTACACGGCCTTGCTGATGGCGGGTCTGGACGGTGTGCAAAACAAGATTCACCCCGGTGAAGCTGCTGATAAAAATCTGTACGATCTGCCGCCGGAAGAGGATGCAAAGATCCCGACCGTGTGTAACAGCCTCGATCAGGCACTCGATTACCTCGACAAGGATCGCGAGTTCCTGACCCGTGGTGGCGTGTTCAGCAACGACATGATTGACGCCTACATCGCACTGAAGATGGAAGATGTCACCCGTTTCCGCATGACCACTCACCCGATCGAGTTCGACATGTACTACGGTCTGTAAAATAGGCAGTGGTGTTGACTTGAAGGACGGCCCCGCAAGGGGCCGTTTTGCTTTGATGATGAAAAAAATGTCTTGTGTCCGTACGGCGGTTGAGTTTCCCCTCAGACAGGCCAGCCCGCCTGTGTCTGCAGCTGCTTTGCGTCGTAGTTTGCAGATGCGTACAGGCGCCTTGTGCCAGTCCGCGCTGACCTTGCTGTTGCCGCTGGTATCCGGTGCCGTCGCGGCCGCCAGTAACGAGGTGTATGTGTGTACCGACAGTTCAGGTGCCCGGGTCTATCAGAACACGGGGCCTTCGGATCTGTGCCGCCGCCTGAACCTGGAGCCCATGCTGTCCGTGCCGCAGCCGGGCGGTCGCTCCTATGGCTCAGCCGCAGGGCAGTCGGCTGGGCAGTCGGCTAGGCAGTCGGCAGGGCAGTCAGGCGCATCGGCAGCGTCCAACCCGCCCGCCTTCCCGCCGGCGGCAGGTGCATCCGCGCCCCCCGGGGCAGGCGCTGCGCAGCAGCGTGTTCCGGTGTTGCCCAGCCGTGAGGCGATTCAGGCCCGAGAATCCGATCGTCTGCGCATTCTCGAATCCGAGTTGCGCGATGAGGAGCGTCGTCTGCAGGGGCTTATGAACCGGCAGCAGACCGCATCAGACGAAACACTGTCGCAGGACATTGCCCGCTCCCAGGCCAGTCTGGAGGCCTTGCGTCGGGAAATAGCCAAGGTCAGGCGTCCCTGACGGGGCACTACCAGCCCGTGATCCCGTTCCCCCAACGGCCCGTTGAACTCTCAAACCCACAGGTAATTCGGATGGCTAACCCGACACACGCCGCCCTTGACGGGCTTACCACCGCCGTTTTGCGCATAGACCGGCAGGGGCAGATCATCAATGCCAATGCGGCTGCAGAGAACCTCTTGCAAATGGCCAAGCGCAGCCTGCGGGGCTACCCGCTGGAGGCGCTTTTCCATAACCGCGGGCAGGTCCGCAAAATGCAGGCCGATGTCTGGCAGCATGCGTGCTCGTTCAGCCGTCAGATCATTGACCTGAAGCGACAGGGACAGCCTCCTTTGCAGGTACACGCAACCCTGTCGTTGCCTGAGGAGCAGGGTGATGCGCTGATGTTGGAGATGCGCGAGGTTGAGCAGCAACTGCGGGTGGATCGCGAAAGTCGCATGCTTGATCAGACTCAGGCCAACCGTGAACTCATTCGCAATCTGGCGCATGAGATCAAAAACCCGCTGGGCGGTATCCGGGGTGCTGCCCAGTTGCTGGAAGGCGAGTTTCAGGATGCGTCGCTGCGCGAATACACGCAGGTCATCATCAAAGAATCCGACCGTCTGCAGACCCTGGTAGACCGCCTTCTGGCTCCTCACCGCAAGCCGCATGTGGCCAGCCTCATTTCCATCCACGAGGTCTGCGAACGGGTGCGCTCGCTCATTTTGGCTGAGCATCCGAAGGGCTTGTCCATCGTCAGGGACTATGACACCAGCATTCCCGAGTTTTATGCGGATTTTGAGCAACTCATCCAGGTGCTCCTCAATATTGTGCGTAACGCGACCGAAGCTTTGTCTGGTCAAATCGTCAATCATGATGCGAAAATCATCATATGCACCAGAGTGGTGCGTCAGTTGACCCTGCATCGCAAGCGTCATCGCTTGGCATTGGATTTGCGTGTAGTGGACAACGGCCCCGGCATACCGCCGGACATTCGGGAACGTATCTTTTTTCCCTTGGTGTCCGGGCGGGAAGGGGGCAGTGGATTGGGACTTACGCTGGCCCAGACCTTTGTGCAGCAGCACGGCGGCACAATCGACTGCGACAGCCAGCCGGGCAGAACCGCTTTCAGGGTGCTGTTGCCCATGCCGATGCAGCCTTCCGAGGCGCAGTAAGCAGTCGGGCTTTGCGCATTGCATGGCGAGTTTGCACCGGCGCTGGCGTGGTCCGTACAAAAAAGGACGGTGGATGTGATGCGGGCAATCTGGGTGGTGGATGACGATCAGTCAATCCGGTGGGTGTTGGAAAAAGCGATCAGCCGTCAGGGATTTGCCTGCCGGGTGTTCGAGAACGTGAGGGAGGTGCTGGCTGCATTGGACACCGAGCTTCCCGCGGTGCTCATTTCCGATATCCGCATGCCCGGCAAGTCCGGTCTGGAGTTGCTGCAACACGTGCGTGAGCGCATACCCGGATTGCCGGTCATCATCATGACGGCTTATTCCGATCTTGAAAGCGCAGTATCGGCCTTTCAAGGCGGGGCATTCGAATACCTGCCCAAGCCGTTTGACGTCAACAAGGCCATCGAGCTCATACAGCGCGCCATCAGCGAAGCCCCACGCGAGTTGCCGGTTGAGGAGTCTGCAGAAGAATTGCCCGAAATACTGGGGCAGGCGCCATCCATGCAGGATGT
>SXZD01000001.1 GCA_005788065.1 Burkholderiales bacterium | reverse complement strand
CATCATCATCACCATCATGGTGCTGGAGTTGAAAATTCCGCATGGGCACCAACTGGAAAATCTGTTTGCCGTGTGGCCCATTTTTCTGGGTTATGTACTCAGCTTCCTGATTGTAGGCACTTACTGGAACAACCATCACCACCTGCTGCACGCCACCCGCAAAATCAATGGCAGTGTGCTGTGGGCCAATCTGCATTTCATGTTCTGGTTGTCGCTGTTGCCATTTGCAACCGACTGGATGGGCGAAAGCCATTTTGCACCTGAGCCCACTGCTGTGTATGCGCTCATTTTGTGCTTATGTTCGGTGTCACATTTTCTGCTGCAAACCAGCATCATCAGACAGAAAGACAATCGCGAAACTCTGGCGCAAGCGCTGGGCAGCGATCTGAAGGGCAAGCTGTCACTGGCTGGCAACGTATCGGCGGTGCCATTGGCCTTCATGGGCTATCCGCATGTGGCCGGCGTGCTGATGGCGCTGGTGGCTGCGCTGTGGCTCGTGCCGGACCAGCGGATTGAACGACGTTTGAGTGGGGATTGAATAAAGCGCAGCGTAGACTGCGCTCATTTCAAACCACCACCGTAGGCGCTTCACCGGCCTTGCGTTCGCGAATCAAACCTACCTTGTAAACGGATTCACCGGCGGCTTGCAGGTGCGCCATGGCGCGGTCTGCATCGGCCGCATCCACCACCACTACCATGCCGATGCCGCAGTTGAACACACGGTGCATTTCCGCATCTTCAACGCCACCGGCTTTTTGCAGGAAGGAAAACAAGGGCGTAACCGGCCATGAAGAACGCTGCAGTTCTGCCATCAGCGAGTCGGGTACCACACGGGGAATGTTTTCAACGAGACCACCGCCGGTGATGTGCGCCATGGCATGCACGTCAACCGACTTCATCAATTCAAGCAGCGGCTTCACGTAAATGCGCGTGGGCGCCATGATGGCGTCGGCCAGCGTGACACCGCCACAGTCCTGCTGCAGGTCTGCGCCCGACACCGACAAAATCTTGCGCACCAATGAGAAACCGTTGGAGTGCACACCGTTGGAAGCCAGGCCGAGCACAACGTCGCCCGCTTTCACCTTGCTGCCGTCGATGATGGCGGATTTTTCTACCGCACCCACTGCGAAACCGGCCAGATCGTATTCGCCGTCGGGGTACATGCCGGGCATCTCGGCCGTTTCTCCACCGATCAGGGCACAACCGGCCATTTCGCAACCGGCTGCAATGCCACCGACCACGCGGGCGGCCGTACCGACCTCAAGCTTGCCGCAGGCAAAGTAGTCCAGGAAAAACAGGGGCTCTGCACCCTGCACCAGAATGTCATTCACGCTCATGGCCACCAGATCGATGCCCACCGTGTCGTGCCGCTTCCACTCAAACGCCAGTTTCAGCTTGGTACCCACGCCATCGGTGCCAGACACCAGCACCGGTTCTTTGTAGCGCTTGGGCACTTCAAACAGGGCGCCAAAGCCGCCGATACCGGCCAGCAAACCTTCGCGCATGGTTTTGCGGGCCAGCGGCTTGATGGCCTCTACCAGGGCATCACCGGCGTCGATATCGACACCTGCATCGCGGTAGGTCAGGGAGGTGGCGGGCTGAGAGGGCGTTGAAGCGGACATGTTGGCATTCGAAGATCGGGCAATCGCGGCTGGAAAAGGTCAAGTAGGCCTTCCGAACCGGTTGCGGTTAAAAAGTCACAGACAAGTTCCCTGCGGACGGCAAGGTATACTGTGAACCGACAAGCCGCATATTTTACCCCAGACAATGACCCCACGCCTGAACACTTCTACCCTGCTGACCACGCTTGTGGTTCTGGCCGGTGTGTTTTATGGCCTTTCCTGGCTTTCGCCAGTGCTCACCCCCTTCATTTTTGCCGTCATTCTGGGCTACATCCTCAATCCGGGGGTCGATCGGCTGGAAAAACTGAGACTGCCCCGCATCATCGGAGCATCCATCATGATGCTGGTGCTGCTGACCGCCGCCATGGCCATCATCCTGTTGATGGTGCCGGTGCTGCAGCGCGAAGGCGCCCTGCTGCAGGAACAGGTACCTGCCCTGCTGGCCAAACTGAATACCCACCTGTCGCCGTGGTTGCGCGAAAACACCGGGCTGCGGGTCCGTTTCGACCCGGCCGCCCTCAAACAGATGCTCTCACAGACCTGGGGCAACAACTCAGAGGACATCATCGCCTGGCTGTCCGACGTGATTGCCACCGGGTCCGGCAACGTACTGACTGCACTGGGCACCCTGTTCATCGTGCCGGTGGTGCTGTTTTACCTGCTCATCGACTGGCATCCCATCCTCGCATCGGTGGGGCGGGCGCTCCCCAAGCGCTGGCAGGCAGACAGCATCAGCATGGCCCATGAGATCGACCTGCTGTTGGCGCAGTACCTGCGCGGTCAGTTTGCCGTCATGGGTGCGCTGGCCGTGTATTACAGTCTGGCCCTGCTGCTCACCGGCCTGACGCTGGCCGTACCGATCGGCGTGCTGACAGGCTTGCTGGTTTTCATACCGTATGTGGGCTTTGCGCTGGGCTTTGTGTTAGCCCTTCTGGCTGGGCTGTTAGAATTCCAGTCTTTAGGGGGTATTCTGGCCATCCTGGCGGTCTACGGTGCGGGGCAAGTACTGGAAAGTGTGTTCCTCACGCCCAAACTGGTGGGTGAGCGCATCGGTCTGCATCCGCTGGCAGTCATTTTTGCCTTGTTGCTGTTTGGATATGCGTTGGGCTTCATGGGCGTACTGTTGGCCCTGCCCATCAGTGCAGCGGCCATGGTGGGGCTCAAACGCCTCAAAAACGGTTATCTTTCAAGTGAATTTTATAAACGCTGAACATGCAGCAACTGTTACTGGACGTATTCACCCCGCCGGCGCCATCGCTTGAGAACTTCGTGGCCGGCAGCAATGCTGAACTGCTGGCGCAGTTGCAGGCCATGCTCAACGGCAAAAGCGAAGAGAGCACGCTGTTCATTTATGGCAGCGCAGGCAGCGGCAAGTCCCATCTGCTGCAGGCCATGTCGGCGGCATGGAACATTCCGGTGCTCTCCGGCAAAACCCGCTTGGTCTGGCGCAACCAGCATCGCGTCATATTGCTTGATGACGCTCAGCACCTCACACCCTACTCCCAGGTGCAACTGTTCAATGCCTTCAACGAAGCGCGTGCCAGCGGCCTGCCCAAGCACATCATCCTGACGGCCAATCAGCACACCTCCCAACTGAAGTTGCGCACCGACCTGATCAGCCGCATGAGTTGGGGGCTCAATTATCGGCTCGACCCGCTGACCGACGACCAGAAACGTCAGGTGCTGCTGCATACCGCTCACGCAAAAGGACTGGCGCTGGACGAAGAAGTGGTTGAATATGCGCTCATTCACTTCCAACGCGACATGGGGTCGCTGTCCGCACTGCTTAACGGACTGGACGAGTTTTCCCTGGAGCAGCAAAAGCCGGTGTCGCTGCACCTGCTGCGCCAGTGGATGAAGCGTCGCGAGGGCCTGATGGTCCGCAACAACTGACACACTATGAACCTTGCCCTGTTTGACCTCGACCACACCCTGCTGCCCATTGATTCGGACTACACCTGGTGCCAGTTTCTGATCAGCATCGGCGTCATCGACGCGCAGACCTACGAGGAGCGTAACCAACGCTTCTACGACCAGTACAAAGCGGGCACTCTCGATATCTACGAATTTCTCAGCTATCAGTTGCGACCGCTGGCCGAAACACCCCGTGCCACGCTGGACCAATGGCATACCCGTTTCATGGCAGAACACATCGAACCGGCCCTGCGTCCCAGCGCATTGCAACTGGTACAAAAGCATCTGGATGCTGGCGACCAATGCATTCTGGTCACCGCCACAAACAGTTTTGTCACAGCGCCCATCGGGCAACGCTTCGGCATTCCGCACCTGATTGCCACCGACCCGGAAGAGAAAGACGGTGAATTCACCGGTGGTGTGGCCGGGCAACCCAGCTTTCGTGAGGGAAAGGTGCTGCGCACTGAACAATGGCTGGCCCAACGGGGCCTTGGCTGGAGCGACGTGGGCACCGTGCACTTTTACTCCGATTCCATCAACGACCTCCCCCTGCTGGAAAAGGCGACGCACCCGGTGGCAACCAACCCCGATGAACGCCTGACCGAAATTGCGCAGCAGCGGGGCTGGCCCATCCTCAGACTGTTCGAATGATCCGCCAATTTTTCAAAAAGATATTCACCAGCGGGCGCAACAAAGCCTCGCATGCCCCCGGGCATCACACTGAGCATGCCGGGGTGCACCGCCCCGTCAAGCAGCAGCATGGCTATCAGGCCGGTAAAGCCGAGGTGCTGCACCTGCACCAACACAACATCAACCGCCATCTGGCTTCCAACAATGCCATCCGCGTCTGTGAAACACTGCAACGCGAGGGCTTTCGGGCCTACATTGTGGGCGGTGCCGTGCGCGACCTGCTGCTGGGCGTACGTCCCAAAGACTTTGATGTAGCCACCGACGCGGAACCGGAACAGGTGCAGAAGCTGTTCCGCCGGGCCCGCATCATCGGCCGCCGCTTCAGGCTGGTGCATGTGATGTTCGGTCCCGAAACCATCGAGGTCTCCACCTTCAGGGCTCTGCAGGGGGAAGATGCGGAAACCGATGAACACGGCCGTGTACTGCGCGACAACGTGTTTGGCGAACAGCACGAAGATGCGGCCCGCCGCGACTT
>SXZD01000101.1 GCA_005788065.1 Burkholderiales bacterium | reverse complement strand
GGCGTTGCTTGGAGTCAGCCGATTCAATTTCCGTCTTCAACTCGGGCGTCAGCTTTCCCTGGCTTTCAATCGATTCCAGAATGGCACTGCGCCGCTCTTCCATCTCCCGCAGGTAGGTCAATCGCTCCACCAGCAGTCGCAGTTGCGTGTCGTCCAAACCACCCGTGACCTCTTTGCGGTAGCGTGCAATGAAGGGTACGGTCGCGCCTTCGTCCAGCAAGCCAATGGCAGCGGCGATTTTTGCGGCAGGTGCACCGACTTCGTCAGCCAATTGGGCGATAATGCGTTGTTCCTGTTGTGTAGTGATCATAAACGGCCGTGCAAATGGAAATCAGTAAACGGTGGCGGATTGTGCCACAGCTTTGCCTTGCATTTTTGTTGGATGCCGGACCTGCAATCGCAGGCCCGACAGACCTGCCGCCCCCCCCGGCGAATGCACAGCAGGCGCGCGAGTTGTTGCTGAAAATTGACGGATTGAGCGCTTCTGCGATGGAAGAGTTTGATCGGCAAAAGGCGGCCTGTCAGGAGAAGGTCCTGATTTCCAATTGCGTGCGCGAGGTCGATATGCGTGTCAGCCGCTATCGGCGTGACAGCAAAACCCTTGAGATCAACGCCCGGGAGATGGTGCGGATTGAAGAGCAGAATGCCAAGAGCCTGACCAAGCAGCAAAAACCGGCACCCAAGCCGCTGGACGATGAGACGCCCCTGAAGGCTGATGACCCTGCCATACCGTCGCGTCGCGAACCCAAGCCCGCTGCAGCGGTAGACTCGTCTGCACCGCCAGTTTCGCCGGCACAGTCTGCCTCGCCCAGAGCAGACAAACCGACATTGACAGAGCAGGAACAAGCGCAAAACCGTGCCGCGTATGAGCGCAAAGCCGAACAAGCGCGTCAACGGCAGCAGGAAAACCTGCAAAAGCAGGAGGAGTTGGATGCCCGGCGGGAACGTTACCGACAGGCACAGGAAGAAAAAGCCCGAAAAGCAGAAAAGCAGGCTGCCGACAGGGCAGCGCGCGTTGCGGGCGGTATTTGATAAAAAAATGACTGAAGTTGGCTTGCCAGATGGAACAAATCCGGCGACGATACCACTAAAGAATTTTGGACAAGGATTTGCGGCATGACCGCCCCACAGAACCCCGACGAGCTGCGCCGCCGCATCATTGAATTGCAGGTTGAGCACCGCGATCTTGACCAGATTATCAACACGTTGGACAGCCAACCGGGGCGGGATGATCTGCAGATCCGCCGGCTGAAGAAACGCAAGCTGCAAATCAAGGATGCAGTCACACTGCTGCAGATTCAGTTGGAGCCTGACATTCCCGCCTGACACGCAACCAGACCGTGCAGTCTGGATTGCAGCCTGACAGTGCCATCCACAGCTTGAAGAAGGCTGTCAGGATGCCTGGCAAGGTACTCGCTTAACCCTCTCGTAGACACGTTTGCCCAGATGACTTTATCCGTACAGGTTGACCAGACCTTTGCACCCGGTGGTGCGCTGGCTGCCCACTGCAAGGGGTTTTCCGTTCGCACCTCCCAGTTGGAGATGGCTCAGGCCGTCGCGGGCGCCATCGACACCAAAGGCACGCTGGTGGCTGAGGCAGGTACCGGCACCGGCAAGACATTCGCTTATCTTGTTCCGGCCCTTTTGTCGGGGGGAAAGGTGCTGGTATCGACCGCCAGCAAGGCACTGCAGGACCAACTGTTCGAAAAGGACATACCGCTGGTGCGTGCCGCACTCAAGCGACCTGTTGAGATCGCGTTGCTCAAGGGTCGGGGCAACTACTTGTGTCACCATTTCCTGCAGCGCACGAAAGAGGAGGCGCGCCTGTCCTCCCGCCAGGAGATCAGCCAGTTGCGGCAGATCGAGTTCTTCTCGAGGGTCACCACCACCGGCGACAAGGCTGACTGCAGCGATGTTCCGGAGAATGCGCCCATCTGGGGTTTGGTGACTTCAACACGCGAGAGTTGTCTGGGCCAGAATTGCAGTTTCCATGAAGACTGTTTTGTCGTGAAGGCCCGGCGGGAGGCACAGGCGGCCGAGGTGGTGGTGGTCAATCATCACCTGTTTCTGGCAGATCTTGCGCTGCGCGAAACCGGCAATGCGGAACTGCTGCCACGTGCGGATGTGGTGATCTTCGACGAGGCGCATCAGTTGCGCGATATCGCAACCCAATTTTTCGGGCAGAGTTTCAGCAGCCACCAGTGGTTTGACCTGCTGCGAGATGTGCTGGTTGAGGGACGGGCGTCAGCCCGCGATGCAGCGGACTGGGATGCAGTCATTCACCCGTTCGAAACGCAACTGAAACAACTGCGCGCGGGCTTGGCCGGGATCAAGGACGTTCAGCGCATTCCGCTGGCCAAGCTGGGCGACTACCAAGACATTCAAAGCGCCCTTGCGGGAATTCGAACACACGCTGAGAATCTCCAGACTGCCGTCACGCAGATCGCAGACCGTTCAGAGGCTTGGCAAAAACTTGATGAGCGCATCTCTGAGGCCTTGGCAACTTGGCAGGTGTGTCTGGGAGAGTCGGCGGGCAGTAACGAACCCGTAGCAGGGGACAAACCCGTTGCGACAGATCCTCAAGATCCGTTTACAGCAGACATGGCCGACGCCCATGACGCCTCCGGGGCGCAGCACAACGTGCAATGGGTCACGCTCACACCGCATATGGTGCAACTGCACAACTCACCGATGGATATTGCCGAACCCTTTGCCCAGTTTCGCAACTCGCAAGAAGCCGCGTGGATTTTTACGTCAGCCACCTTGAGTGTCAAAGGCTCTTTTGAGCACTTTACGGCCAGCCTGGGGCTGTCTGACCCTGAAACGGGGTTGTGGCACAGTCCGTTTGATTACGAAAATCAGGCCTTGCTATGTGTGCCCCAGAACGCACCTGAGCCTCAAGCCCCTGATTTCCCCGAAAAACTGGCTGAGCTGTGCTGGCCGGCGCTTCAGGCCTCTGATGGGGGTGTGTTTTTCCTGTGCACCACCTTGCGCGCTGTCAGTCGCATCGGCAAATGGCTTGAGCAACGCAAGACGGCTGAAGGCCTAGACTGGACCCTGTTGATACAGGGGCAGGCGTCAAAGGCCGAAATGCTTGAGAGGTTCAGAAGCAGCGAAAAGCCGGTGCTGGTGGGGTCTGCAACCTTCTGGGAAGGTGTGGACATGAAGGGCGACGGGCTGAGACTGGTGATCATTGACAAGATCCCGTTTGCGCCGCCAGACGACCCGCTGGTGGCGGCTCGCAATGCATGGTTCAAGGACCGCGGCATGGACCCTTTTCGCGAACTATCGATTCCTGAGGCAGCCATTGCGTTGAAACAGGGAGCAGGGCGCCTGATACGTGACGAGACAGACCGCGGCGTGCTGGTGATCGGTGATCACCGCCTGTTGACCAAGAACTATGGGTCAACCCTGTGGCGCAGTTTGCCGCCATTTAAGCGCACCCGGCACATCGAAGACACCGTAGAGCGTTTGCGGGACATCACCAGATCTTCCACCACGGCTCAGATTTCGACTTGAACGCGGATTCGGCGGTCACCTTGCTGATATCGGCGCGCAGCAAGGCAGTGTCAGGATAATTTTTGAGCAGGACCCGCTTGGCATCATCGCGCAGGTCGTTAGCACCCAGCGCATCGTAGGACCTGACCAGAATGGCCAGCGCCTCTTCGATCACTGGTGCCTGCTGATACTGCTTGATGATGGCCTGCGCCCGGTTGGCAGCGGCTAGATAGGCACCACGTTTGAAGTAATAACGGGCCACCAGCATTTCGTTGGACGCCATGGCATTGATGAGATAACGCATGCGCTGTGCGCTGTCTTCTGCGTAACGGCTGTTGGGGTAGCGTGTGACGACAGTGCGGAATGCTTCGAAAGCCTCGCGGGCACCTTTGGGGTCTCGTGCGGTCGGGTCTTCACCGGCGAGCATGGCGAGAAATCCCATATTGTCATTGAAGTTGATCAAGCCCTTGAGGTAGTACATGTAGTCCACATTGGGGTGATTGGGGTGCAGTTTCAGAAACCGGTCTGCTGCAGCCTGTGCTTGCACGGCGTCGTTGTCTTTGTAGTAGACGTAGGCCACTTCCATCTGAGCCTGCTGGGCATAGCGTCCGAACGGGTAACGGGCCTCCAGCTTTTCCAGAAGCGAAATGGCTCGCTGGTTGTTGCCGCTGCTGATCTCTTCCTTGGCCTCCGAGTACAATCGCTCTGCTGACCATCCTGCCGTCTCGTCTATCTGCTTGCCAGACGTGCCGCAGGCGGTCAGAAAGCCCAGCAGTACTGCCAGGACAAACGCATTGCACAGGCGGGAAACATTTTTTACATGCATTTTGATAACGCTCTTGGCCAGAATCGGAAAGATGCGCAGACAGGCAATTGATGACTTCATCATCCAGCAACAAAGACCGACCGGATACCCGCAACGCGACTGTGGCAGATTATAGCCGTACCGCGGACGTACCGCAGAATGACACAATGACACAGTTGCCGGTGCTCACCACCCGGATAGAGATACAGTGGGCAGGGCAGCGGCTGGACAAGGCACTCAGCGCCTTGTTTCCGGAGCACACCCGCGCGAGGCTGCAGGATTGGCTGCAGGCCGGACGCATCACGGTCGACGGCAAGGGCGAATTGAAAGCCAGCTACAAACTCAAGGGAGGCGAGGAGATTATCCTGCGGCCACAGCCACCCGAGCACATGCAGTCACTGATGCCCGAGCCCGTTGAGTTCGAAGTGGTGCATGAGGACGATCAATGCCTGGTGATCAACAAACCTGCAGGCTTGGTGGTGCACCCGGCTGCAGGCCATTGGAGTGGTACCTTGATGAATGGCCTGTTGCACCGCTACCCGGAACTTGTCGACGTACCCCGCGCCGGCATCGTCCACCGACTGGATAAGGATACGACCGGGCTCATGGTGGTCGCGCGCCAGCCGGATACGCAGCAGAACCTGATCCGGGAGATGGCAAAGCGGCGTATCCGTCGCATTTACCTTGCCTTGGTCTGGGGACGCATGACGCAGCGTCGTACGGTCGAGGCTGCCATCGGCCGCGACCCCCGCAACCGCCAGAAAATGGCGGTGGTAGGGCACGGCAAGCCTGCTGTCACGCACTTTCATCCTCTGGCGTTGGGGCAATTGGCCGATCTACCTGTCACCCTGCTGGCCTGCAAGCTGGAGACCGGTCGCACGCATCAGATTCGGGTACACGCGCTGCATGCGGGGTTTGGACTGGTGGGGGATCCGGCCTACCGGCAGCGTGGGGCCCGACCCGTGCCGCTGGATCGTCAGGCCTTGCATGCCTGCTATCTCGCTTTCTGCGCCGACGGCCTCGTCCAGGAATGGGATACACGCACCATTGCGCCTCTGCCAGAGGATTTGAGCATGTTGCTGACCCATGCAGGAATTGCTGTGCCTGATTCCGAAGCCCTGTTGAATTTACCCGACCTGTGGCCCATGCAAAGCGAGTTGCAAACCGCCCATCTGGCCGATGAGGATGAAGACGATTTCGAGGAAGACGAGGACGGTGTGGAAATCATTTATGTGCGTGATGATGAGTAAAATCAAAGCGAGACATGCCTGTGCTGACTGACATCCTTTGGCCGACATTGCCTGAGCATGTGCGCCGGCGTATCGGTTTCGTGTCGACGCAACGTAAACGGCCGCCAACGCTTTCTGTCTATGATCTCAATTTCGGACTGCATGTAGGTGACGATCCTGTGCAGGTATTGGAGCGACGCAGGCAACTGGCGCACATGCATGACATGCAACCGGTCTGGATGAAGCAGGTCCACGGCACCGAATGCGCCATGATCAGTCAGGTGCCCGCCTCACACAACGATACCCTGACAGCGGATGCGGCCTGGACCAAAGAGCCGGGACTGGCTGTCGTTGTCATGACTGCAGATTGCCTCCCGGTCTTGCTGGTGGATGCAGAGGGTAGGGCTGTTGCTGCTGTGCACTGTGGATGGCGGGGACTGCTGGACGGTGTCCTGCAAAACACGATTGACCGGTTCGAGCAGGCCGGGTTTCTGCAGACGGGTCTGCATGCATGGCTTGGCCCCTGTATCGGACCGAAGTCGTTTGAAGTGGGGTCAGAGGTGCGCGATGCCTTTGTGGCCAAAGAACCCGCTTTGGCAGACCATTTCAAACTGAGTCAGCCCGGGATCTGTGACAAATGGCTCGCTGATCTGCATTCCATTGCTGCACACATCCTCTCCGTGCGTTCGCACACCATACTTTCGCAGGATAAGCGCGATACTTACGCCGATCCGCTATTGCATTCCTTTCGGCGGGACAGGGTGACCGGACGTCAGGCCAGCCTGATTTGGCTCAGGCCGGAGTTGTGAGTCCTGCTGATCCGCAGTCTGCATGTCGGAGTCGGGCGCTTGCTCTTGTCGGGCCAGTGCCTCAAGCTCTGCTGCCTCTCGCGCCTTGATGGCGCGGCGGCGACCCGGAGCCCCCATCAGGTACATCACGATGCTGCAGGGCAGCAGACCATAGAGCAGAAATGTGCTTATGCCGGCCAGCAGGGTGGCTTCGGTAGCAGCCATGAGTATGGTGACATACAGCCACGCGATTGCGACGATATACATGGGACAACGCTGAAAACGACAAGATGTCAGGCATTATGCGACAACGCCCACCCGCCAAAATTTCATATTGTGAATTGACTTTTCATATGCCGCATCGCACAATATGCAGGGTTAAGAACTGCGTAAGCCTCATTTGCGCAAATACGGTTTTGCTGCAGCATCAACCACACATCAGACAAAAGTCAGGGATACAACATGCAGGCAGGTAGCAAGGAAAAAGCAGGCCAATCTCATTCCGGCAACGCCGGAGCCGAAGCGCGGATGCCGGGCATCGAGGGTTTGTGGTCCGGCGGCGGTGCCTCGGCATCTGCACTGCAGAGTTTTGTCCAGTCGCTGGGCACCACCATGCAAAAGGCGCTCTCGGGCATGCCCATTCCAGCATTGACGCAACTGCAGCAAGAGTATGTGAAAGACGCCTCAGAGTTGTATCTGAAGATGATTGAGCAGGTCTCGGGCAATCCCGGCAACGGTTCAGTCCCCGCCGGCAAGACAGCCCCCGTTATGGCAGCACTTGCCAAAGACAAGCGCTTTGCCTCGGAGGCCTGGCATGACAAAGGCTTTTTTGAGTTCAATGCCGCGATGTACAGCCTGAATTCCCGTTACGCCATGAAACTGGCCGACGCAGTCGAATTGCAACCCAAGGAGAAGTCCATTCTCCGTTACACCGTTCAGCAGATGGTTGAGGCAATGGCACCCAGCAATTTCCTGGTGACCAACCCCGACGCCCAGAAAAAGCTGATCGAGTCCCGCGGTGCCAGTCTGGCCGAAGGCTTGAACAATGCGATTGCCGACCTTGAGAAGGGTCGGATTTCCCAGACCGATGAGCAGGCGTTCGAAGTGGGCAAGAATGTCGCCACGACGCCGGGCTCTGTGGTTTTCGAAAATGAACTGTTTCAGCTCATTCAGTACAAGCCCCAGACGGCAACCGTCGGTTCCCGGCCCATGCTGTTTGTACCGCCTGCGATCAACAAGTTCTATATCCTCGACCTGCAACCCGACAACTCACTGGTCAATTTTGTCGTGTCACAGGGCCACACGCTGTACCTCATGTCCTGGTGCAATCCTGGCGAGGCGCAGCGCGATGTCACGTGGGACGACTATGTGGAGAAGGGTGTCTTGACGGCAATTGACACCGTGCGTGAACTGACGGGTGAGGACACCATCAACACACTGGGCTTCTGCATCGGCGGAACACTGCTGTCCAACGCCTTGGGTGTTCTGGCCGCCCGCAAGCAAAAGAAAGTGGAGAGCGTCACGCTGCTGGCCTGCTTTGTCGATTTTTGCGAGACCGGCACGCTCGGTGTTTTCGTCGATGAGTCGCAGGTCAGGGCACGCGAAGAGGTGTTTGCCAATGGCGGCATCATGCCCGGCAAAGATCTGGGTTCTGCCTTTTCCAGCCTGCGTCCCAATGACCTGATCTGGAACTATGTTGTCAACAATTACCTGAAAGGTGAAAAGCCGCCAGCATTTGACCTGTTGTACTGGAATGCGGATTACACCAATCTGCCCGGACGGATGTTCAGTTGGTATCTGCGCAACTGCTACCTCGAAAACAATCTGGTCAAGCCCGGTAAAGTCACCGTTCTGGGCGAAAAGCTCGATCTGCGCAAGGTCAAGGTGCCCACCTTCGTGCTGGCTACCCGTGAAGACCACATCGTGCCGTGGGTCTCCGCTTATCAGACGACTCAGACGTTTGGGGGCCCCACCGAGTTCGTGCTCGGAGCCAGCGGTCACATTGCCGGCGTGGTCAATCCGCCGGCTGCGCGCAAGCGGAGCTATTGGTCCAAGGGCGAGCAGGTCAAGGACCCGCAGGCTTGGCTTGCGAGTGCAACGGAAACGCCTGGCAGTTGGTGGACGCATTGGAGCGAATGGCTCTCGAAATACAAGGGCACCGACAAAAAAGCCCCGGCCAAGCTGGGCAATGCCAAGCACAAGCCCATCGAGCCCGCGCCCGGTCGATATGTCAAGGTGAAGGCTGACTGAACGCCACACCCAACAAACAACACACACATAACAGACAACTTACCTCAGGAGAAATGTCATGTCAGACGTCGTCATTGTCGCTGCAGCCCGTACAGCGATCGGCAAATTCGGTGGTTCACTGGCCAAGGTTTCCGCCCCCGAACTCGGTGCGGCTGTTATCAAGGGTCTTCTTGCGCAGACGGGGCTGAAGGGCGAGCAGATTTCGGAAGTCATCCTGGGTCAGGTGCTCACCGCAGGCTCCGGCCAAAACCCGGCTCGCCAGACAGTCATCCGTGCGGGGTTGCCCGAGTCCGTACCGGCCATGACCATCAACAAGGTT
>SXZD01000100.1 GCA_005788065.1 Burkholderiales bacterium | reverse complement strand
TTGCGTTGCGCCGACAATGACGCAGCATTGGTATTGATACCTAGCATGATGATTCTCCAAGCAGTTTGTCTGAGCATCGTGGCGCAGACTTGTTTTTTAAAAAGCCCTCTTTGTCGGGGCTGATCAGCATCGTGTGCTGTCCTTCACTATTTCGGCCGGAAATCAAGTCTTCTAAAGCCCTCAATTGAAAACAAACGTTACAAAGAGGGTGTGTTTTCCAATCACGCCAAAACCCCGTCTGTTGCGCCCTCACCGCAGAGGGGGCTGCATCCATGCAACAAAGCACCCATCCCGTCTTTGCCGACAACCGCACCCGGGCTAGAATCCGTCCAATACTTGAAAAAACACCGGAGACTTCATGAACCTTCTGATCGCGCTGATCGGCGCCTACCTGCTTGGGTCGCTTTCGTTTGCCGTGCTTGTCACCAAGAGCATGGGCGAAGCAGACCCCCGCACCTACGGCTCAGGCAACCCAGGCGCGACCAACGTACTGCGCTCCGGCAACAAACTGGCTGCCGTGCTCACGCTGCTGGGTGATGCTGCAAAAGGATGGCTGGCAGTCTGGTTGTGCCAACGCTATGGCACGCCCTACGGGCTGACAGAAAGCCACTCAGCATTGGTCGGTGTGGCCGCATTTCTGGGGCATCTGTACCCGGTATTTCTGGGTTTCAAAGGCGGCAAGGGGGTTGCCACAGCACTGGGCGTGCTGATTGCCTACAGCGGCATTCTGGGGCTGGCTGTTGCGGCAACCTGGATCATCATCGCCGTGTTTTTCCGCTATTCCTCGCTTGCCGCCCTGTTGGCGTCCATTTTTGCGGTGTTTTATGACGGCCTGCTGTTTGGTATCAACGTACAGTTTGCCTGCGTGCTGGTGATGTCTTCGTTACTGATTTACCGCCACAAGCAGAACATTGCCAACCTGATGGCCGGCAAAGAAAGCAAAATCGGGGCGAAAAAAGAGAAGCCTGAAGAAGAAAAAACGGGCGAATGATCAAAAAATGACCGCGTAACCGGGAGACGGAAGACGGGGTCAGCGTCACTCGGATACTAGTCACTCGTCACTAGGCCACTAGGCCACTCGGCCACTCGGTCAAGTATCCCTCAAGCCACCCGAAACCGCTCACCTAGCTGGCTGATGCGCTGGGCCACCTCATCGAGCTCGCGCGCCTTGGTCTTGACCTGACTGACCAGCTCGCTGTTCACGCCGGTGGCGCTGGTAATCTTTTCCACACTTTGCGCCAACATGTTGGACGACTCAGCCTGCTCACACACCGAGTTGTAGATGGTCTGAACCGAGTCAACCGCCTCGGCCGACACATGGCTGATATTGTCCATGCCCACGCTATTGCTCAGTGCTTTCTCGGCGCTATTGGACACCACCTCAGTCCAGGTACTGACCCGCTCCACCACTGTCGTTGTGGTGGACTGAATATCTGCAATCGCTTCGCGAATCTCGTAGGTCGACTTTGAGGTATTTTCGGCCAGCTTGCGCACCTCGTCGGCCACCACGGAGAACCCGCGCCCCGCCTCGCCAGCCCGCGCCGCCTCAATGGCTGCATTCAAGGCCAGCAGGTTGGTCTGCGCCGCAACATCCTGAATCACCTTGACCACGCCGGATATCCGGATGGCGGAGTCGTTCAGGCGGCTGATCAGGTCAGTCAGCTCATGCGTAGACTGCGACACGGTGGTCAGGTCACGTGCGCTTTCTTCTGCCAGCGTGCGCCCCGATTCCGCGGCTTCACCCGCCTGCTTCGCCAGTTGCAGCGCCTGGGAGGCATTGTTGAACACCACGCCGATGCTCATGGTCATGCCCTCGACGGCGCTGGCCATGCCCGACGCTGCGGTACTGCTGCTCTCTGCCGCGCTCTCGACCTCGGCGGATGCACCGTTCATCTCGGCAGACATCTGTATCATGCTGCCCGCTGCCGACTTCAGGTCCGCCAGCACACCGCTCAGCTTGCATGCCAGTTCGCCCACGCGCTTGATGACCAGACCGACCTCATCGTCCGTCATCACTGCCGGTGTCGCTGTCAAATCACCATCGGCCACCGCCTGCGTGTAGTCCAACAGAGCACCGACGCTGCGCGACAGGCTGCTGAAAGCCGCCCACGCCATGAACAGCGAACTGGCCACAAGCGCCAGCACAATGCCCCATACCCAGCCGGCGCCCCCGGCAGTACCTGTCAGCATGTCTCGTATGCCCAGCGTCACAATCGCAGCCAGCAAAAGACCGATCATCAGCACCGCCTTGGTGCGGATCGACATCTGATTCATCCATGCGTCAATCGGAGAGGCCATAGCCATCAACTCCATATAAAAATAGGTTCGGGACCTTGCAGAACGGTTCTCTGCACCTGCTTCTCGCCCCCTCGTCCTGTGAAATATCGGCATGCGCACAGCATTTGCCCACCCTGCAATCGTGAAAAACTGCCACCGTAGACGCAAAAAAGGGTTACATGGGTGGCGCGTTCGGATTCAGGTATAATCTGACTCTTCGCCGGGATGGCGGAACCGGTAGACGCGCTGGACTCAAAATCCAGTGGTGGTGACACCGTGAGGGTTCGAGTCCCTCTCCCGGCACCAATGCAAACCCGCTGATCAAAATCGCGTACGCGGTGGAGGTCGGCGGGTTTTTTCTTGTTGGACCATGTTGACGCTCGACGATTTCGACTACCACCTGCCCGAACACCTGATTGCGCAAAACCCGCCGCAAGAGCGCGGGCAATCCCGCTTGCTCGTGGTGGGGGGGCATCCGAGGCGTGAAAGCATCCAAACAAAAGGCGTGCTCTCACCGGCGAACGGCACACTGCAGAGCCCCGCATGCGCGTTGTCGGACCGTCTGTTCAAAGAACTGCCCTCATTGCTGCGCCCTTCCGACTTGCTGGTGTTCAACAATACCAAGGTCATCCACGCTCGCCTGTTTGCGACGAAGGCCACGGGTGGACGCGTTGAGATCATGGTCGAACGCGTGCTGGATGACAACCGCGTCATTGCCATGCTGCGGGCCAGCCACACCCCAAAGCCTGGCTCCACGTTGCAGTTGAACGATGTAGCCGAGGTCGACGTAATCGACCGAAACGATATGATGTTCACCCTGCAATTGCGCAGCCTGAAGGCTGAATTGCCTACCGCGCTGGACATCATCGAATATTGCGGGCAGCTTCCCCTGCCGCCCTACATCACTCATACACCCACGGCAGACGACGAAGCGCGCTATCAAACCGTATATGCCAAAGAGCCGGGGGCTGTTGCTGCGCCCACAGCCGGACTGCATTTCACAGAGGCCCTGTTCCAGCAACTGGATGCAGCGGGCATACGCCGGGCAGAAATCACACTTCATGTCGGAGCGGGTACGTTTCAGCCCGTGAAAGTGCACGACATCTCGCAGCACACCATGCATCGCGAGCGTTACTTCATTGAACCGTCAACCGTGGCTGCGCTGGAAGAAACGCGCGCTGCGGGCGGACGCGTCATTGCAGTGGGTACAACCAGCCTTCGGGCGTTGGAATCGTGGGCATGGCAAGCTGAAGCCGTGCGCGGCGACACGGACATTTTCATCACGCCCGGATACGAATTCAAAGTGGTCGATGCGCTGATCACCAACTTCCATTTACCCAAGAGCACGCTGATGATGCTGGTGTCTGCGCTGGCAGGCATGCAGACGATACGCGATGCATATGCGCATGCGGTGGCGAGCGAGTATCGCTTTTTCAGCTATGGTGATGCCATGTGGTTGGAGCGGGCGGCGCGCACGGCGGTCTGACTGCGGTGGCATTGCGGTGCTGGGCTGGCTGCGTCACATCGTCGGCATTCGATGACTGGCAGCCTGTCATCGAACGCCCCCGGATAGATTGGCTCAGTTTGAAGTCGCACTGAGCAAATATGCGCCTTTGCATCAGAAGGGTGTTCGGAAGTTGACTCCGCCGGATCGCATCCGAAAAATTGCGCCCGACCGTGCAGCGACCGTCCCGTAGCGGATCACTGATCCGCGGAGGGCCGAAGCGCCGCGAAGACGGCGTTCGGAGGGCGTCAACGTTGAGGAGCGCAATTTTTGCGGGAGAACCGCCGGAGCAACGACGAATACCCAAGATGCGCAGAACTCAAAACCGCCTACGCACCTGTCGGAGCAACGACGGACGCCTGAGATGAACCGTTCGTGCAGCTGCTTGTACAGCAGAATTACTCGACAGCCTTCACCAGGTCTTCAATGACTTTCTTCGCGTCACCAAACACCATCATCGTCTTGTCCATGTAGAACAGCTCATTGTCCAAACCAGCGTATCCCGAATTCATCGAGCGCTTGTTCACAATGATCGTCTTGGCCTTGTACGCTTCCAGAATAGGCATACCAGCGATCGGCGACTTCGGATCTTTCGCAGCCGGGTTCACCACGTCGTTTGCACCCAGCACCAACACCACGTCAGTTTGCGCAAATTCGCTGTTGATGTCTTCCATCTCGAACACCTGATCGTACGGCACCTCAGCCTCGGCCAGCAGCACGTTCATGTGCCCTGGCATACGAC
>SXZD01000099.1 GCA_005788065.1 Burkholderiales bacterium | reverse complement strand
GACAAGGGCGTCTTTTCCTCCGGGAACTGGATCGTGATCGAGCGGGAAAGAAAGTATTTGCCGGTGATGCGCATGCCCTTGAACAACTCCACCAGCATGAAGCTGGAGAGAAAATCCTTGAGCGAGAACGCGGACGGCGTAGGCAGGGTGTGCGAGGACATGACCTTGATGGGTTATTTCCAGATGTTGAACGGGGTCTGCATCCAAAGACCGATCACCACCAACCACACGAGCGTGATCGGGATGAAGATCTTCCAACCCAGACGCATGATCTGGTCATAGCGGTAACGCGGAAACGATGCGCGGAACCAGATGAAGAAAGACACCACGATGAAGGTCTTGATACCCAGCCAAACCCAGCCCGGCACCAGCGTGAAAGGCACTGCCTCAATGGGCGCAGACCAGCCGCCGAGGAACATGACGGATGCCAGCGCAGAGATGAGGATCATGTTGGCGTATTCAGCCAGGAAAAACACGGCAAACGACATGCCCGAATATTCCACCATGTGACCGGCCACGATTTCCGATTCGCCTTCCACCACGTCAAACGGGTGACGGTTGGTTTCCGCGACGCCCGACACTACGTAGATGACGAACAGCGGGAGCAGGGGCAGCCAGTTCCAGGACAGGAAATTGAGGCCCAACGAAGCAAAGTGACCCTTCTCCTGCGTCTGCACGATATCGGTGAGGTTCAGGCTACCGCTGACCAGCAACACGGTCACCAGACAGAAGCCCATGGCCAGTTCATAGGACACCATCTGCGCTGATGCGCGCATGGCTGCCAGAAAGGCATATTTGGAGTTTGACGCCCAACCGGCAATGATGACCCCGTACACGCCAATCGACGTGATGGCCATGATGTAAAGCAGACCCGCATTGATGTTGGACAAAGCAACATCCGGGCCGAACGGCATCACAGCCCATGCCGCCAGCGCAGGCATGATGGTCATCATCGGCGCGATGATGAACAGACCTTTGTTGGCATTGGTGGGCACCAGAATTTCTTTGAAAATCAGCTTGAAGGCATCTGCAAATGGCTGCAGCAAACCCCAAGGACCTACCCGGTTGGGACCGAGGCGGATGTGCATCCAGCCAATCAGTTTGCGTTCCCAGTACGTCAGGTAGGCCACGCAGATCAGCAACGGCAACGTAATGGCCACGATGCACATCACGATCCATACGGTAGGCCACAAGGGGCCCAGCAGTTCGGCGCCCTGCGCCTGCAGCGTTGTCAACAGACTGTTGCTCATTGAATCAGCATCCTCTCTGGAAGCCACGTGGACAATCGCATGCAAGCGCACGCAGACTGCCCGACACCGCCATTGCATTCAGTTTTTTCATGTTCATCGCCTGAATACCCTGACCCTCAAACCGCACGGACTTCAATATCACCGAACATCGGACCCACGGCCACCGTTTCGGGCACGCCTGCGGGAATCTGCACCACACCCGGTGCCTGCGTGGCATCGAGTTGCAGACCCAGTGCGCAACCGGGGTGACCATTCATTTTCACGAATACCTGCCCTGCTCCCGCAACACCTGCAGCCTTGGCTGTTTCGGGGTGCATCCGCACCAAGGCCGGTGCGGCCGCCGGCGTTGCCTGCAAGGACGCAGCGCGGCGTACGATGGCATCCGTGCTGTAGATCGGCACGTTGGCCACGCGGGTCAAGGACGGTTTGCTGCCGGCAGGAGCCTGCGCCTGCAAATTGACAGTGTTGTTCAGGCGACTTGCCACATCATTCAGATCGATGGCTTTGCGCACCGACTCGGAACTGCTTTCGTCGAACCCGGCGATACCCAGCAGGTTGGCCAGTACGCGCAGCACTTTCCAGCCCGGACGGGTCTGACCCAACGGACGTACGGCTGCAGCAAACGACTGGACACGGCCTTCGCAGTTGACGTAGGAACCACTGGTTTCTGTGAACGGTGCAATCGGCAGGATGACATGGGCATAGTGCTTGACGCGCGACGAATGCGTGGACAGGGCCACCACAAACGGCGTCGCCTTCAACGCTTCCAGAGCCTGCGCACCATCTGCAGAGTCAAGATCTGGCTCGGTATTGAGCAGCACAACGGCTTTGAGCCCACCGGCGAGCATTTGCGCTGCGTTACGTCCACCGGCTTTGGGAACAGCGCCAGCCAAGTGCGCTCCGACGGTGTTGCCAGCCTCGGTCAGATGACCGAAAGGTGCCTCCAGCAAACCGGCCAGCGCCTGCACCAGCGCCTCAATGCGCGCTGCCTCAGGGTGCTGGCCTACCGCATTGCCCATCACGATGCCAGGCGCTTTGCCAGCCACCAGCAACTTCGCAACTGCCAGCGCTGCATCCGATGCTTTTACACCCGCCAGAGCAGCCGGAGCTGCTACGCCCTTTTCGGCTGCAACCGCAACGGTAATTTCAGCCAGTTCGCGCGCCCACTCGGACGGAGCAACCACGCGGCTTGCGGCAACCGGCATCAGCCAGTCGTCCTGCATGCTGTGGAGAGAGATGACTTTGAGCTTGCGCTTGGCTGCCTGACGGATGCGCTGGGCCATCAGCGGATGGTCTTTGCGCAGGAAAGAACCGACGACCAGCAAACGGTCGAAGCTCTTGACCTTGGCAATCGGGAATCCCAACCATGGGATGCCGGCACGCTGGCCATCTGCAGAAAAATCGGTCTGACGCAGGCGAACATCAATGTTGTCACCGCCCAGACCGCGCACCATGCGCGCTGCCAGCGACAGTTCTTCCAGCGTGGAGGCAGGCGAGGCCAGCACACCAAATGCGTCGACTCCCGTGTCTTTGAGAACGGTCTTGATGCCCTCTGCCACCAGATTCAGTGCGGATTCCCAGTCGGTCTGAACCCACTGGTCACCCTTGCGCACCATCGGGCTTGTGATGCGGTCATCCGCATACAGACCTTCGTAGGCAAAACGGTCTTTGTCGGAGATCCAGCATTCGTTGATCTCATCAACTTCGTAAGGCAACACGCGCATGACACGATCGCCCTTGACCTGAACCACCAGATTGCTGCCCAGGCTGTCGTGCGGGCTGACAGAACGGCGTCGAGCCAGTTCCCACGTGCGGGCACTGTACCGGAAGGGCTTGGAGGTGAGTGCGCCGACCGGACACAGGTCGATCATGTTGCCCGACAATTCGGATTCAACCGAACGACCGACAAACGACAGAATCTCGGAATGCTCGCCACGCCCTGCCATACCCAGCTCCATGACGCCGGCCACCTCTTGGCCAAAACGTACACAGCGAGTACAGTGAATGCACCGGCTCATTTCCTGAGCCGACACCAGCGGCCCCATATCCTTGTGGAAGACCACGCGCTTTTCTTCCTGATAGCGCGACGTGCTGCCACCGTAACCGACAGCCAAGTCCTGCAACTGACACTCACCGCCTTGGTCGCAAATCGGACAATCGAGCGGATGGTTGATCAGCAGAAACTCCATGACGGACTTTTGCGCTGCAATCGCCTTGGGAGAAGCGGTGCGCACCACCATGCCGGCTGTGACCGGTGTGGCACAGGCGGGCAGCGGCTTGGGGGCTTTTTCTACTTCAACCAGACACATGCGGCAGTTGGCCGCAATGCTCAGTTTCTTGTGATAGCAGAAATGTGGCACATAGGTGCCAATGCGCTGGGTTGCGTCCATGAGCATGCTGCCCTCGGGCACTTCAACCTTGACGCCATCAATTTCGATCTCAACCATGTGTCTTCACGCAACCCTTAGATATAGGCAGGAACCAGGCACCGCTTGTTTTCAATGTGGTAGGCGAATTCGTCGCGGTAATGCTTGACGAAAGCGCGCACCGGCATGGCCGCGGCATCTCCGAGTGCACAGATGGTGCGCCCCTGAATGTTGTCTGCAATGGAATTGAGCAGATCGAGGTCTTCGGGACGACCTTGACCATGTTCGATGCGGTTGACAACGCGATACACCCAACCGGTACCTTCGCGGCATGGCGTGCACTGGCCGCAACTTTCCTCGTAGTAGAAGTAGGAAAGACGCAGCAGGCTCTTGACCATGCAGCGGGTTTCGTCCATGACGATGACCGCACCCGAACCCAGCATGGAGCCGGCCTTCGCAATGGAGTCATAGTCCATGTCGGTCTGCATCATGATGTCGCCCGGGATAACCGGCATCGATGAGCCCCCGGGGATGACCGCCTTGATTTTCTTGCCACCGCGCATGCCACCGGCCAACTCCAGCAATTTGGAGAACGGTGTACCCATCGGAATTTCATAGTTGCCGGGCTTCTCTACGTCGCCGGACACCGAGAAAATCTTGGTACCACCGTTGTTTTGCTTACCAATGTCATGGAACCATTCACCGCCGTTGGCGATGATGAAGGGAACCGACGCAAACGTTTCGGTGTTGTTGATGGTGGTGGGCTTGCCGTACAAACCGAAGGATGCAGGGAACGGCGGCTTGAAGCGCGGTTGCCCTTTTTTGCCTTCGATGGACTCAATGAGCGCAGTTTCTTCGCCGCAGATATAGGCGCCATACCCATGGTGCGCATGCAACTGGAAACTGAAGTCGCTGCCCATGATTTTGTCGCCCAGATAGCCGGAAGCGCGCGCCTCTTCCAGCGCTGCTTCAAACACGTCGTAGGTTTCCCAGATTTCGCCGTGGATGTAGTTGTAGCCCACCGGGATGCCCATGGCGTAGGCTGCAATGGTCATGCCCTCGATGAGCGAATGGGGGTTGTAGCGAAGGATGTCGCGGTCTTTGAACGTACCGGGCTCGCCCTCGTCGGAGTTGCAAACCAGATACTTGGCACCCGGAAACTGGCGGGGCATGAAGCTCCACTTCAGGCCGGTAGGAAAGCCTGCACCACCACGACCACGCAGAGCGGATTTCTTGACTTCGGCAATGACGTCCTCGGGCTTCATGCCTTCGGACAGGATTTTGCGCAGCGCTTTGTAACCACCACGCGCTTCGTAATCTTTCAGGTGCCAGTTCTTGCCGTCCAGGCCGGCCAGAATGACGGGATTGATGTGTCGACCATGCAGACTTGTCATGACTTCAACTCCTTGATCAGCTGGTCCAGTTTCTCGTTGTTCATGAAACTGCACATGCGGTGATTGTTCACCAGCAGGACGGGAGCATCGCCGCATGCACCCATGCACTCGCCCTCTTTCAGCGTGAAGCACCCGTCAGCCGTGGTTTCGTTAAAGCCCACGCCGAGTTGATGCTTCAGGTGTTCTGCCGCATGCGTACCACCCGACAATCCGCAGGGCAAGTTGGTACACACGGTGATCTTGTTCTTGCCGACCGGCTTCAAGTCGTACATGTTGTAGAACGTGGCAACTTCATAAGCCGCAATGGGCGGCATCTCCAGATAGTTGGCCACGTGCTCGATGGCTTCCATAGAGAGCCATCCCAACTCCGTTTGGGCAATACGCAAACCTGACATGACCGCAGACTGCTTCTGGTCGGGCGGATACTTCGCCACTTCGCGGTCGATTTTTCGGTAAGCCTCTTCACTCAGCATGTAACACCTCTTGCGAGCCGATCGTCAGCGATCGATTTCACCAAACACAATATCCTGAGTCCCGATGATGGTCACAACGTCAGCAATCATGTGACCACGGGACATTTCGTCCAAAGCCTGCAGATGGGCAAAACCCGGTGCGCGAATCTTCAGACGGTACGGCTTGTTGGCCCCGTCAGACACCAGATAAATGCCGAACTCTCCTTTCGGATGCTCCACCGCGCTGTAGGCCTCAGCTTCCGGCACGTGCATGCCTTCGGTGACCAGCTTGAAGTGGTGGATGAGTTCTTCCATGTTGGTCTTCATGTCCACACGCTTGGGCGGAGCCACTTTGTGGTTTTCGGACATGACAGGGCCGGGGTTTTTGCGCAGCCATTCGACGCACTGCTGGATGATGCGGTT
>SXZD01000098.1 GCA_005788065.1 Burkholderiales bacterium | reverse complement strand
TGACCCCAACATCCAGTCCAACACCTGGGAATGGGACAATGTCTGCCCGTCTGACCAATGGAAACACAGCCACAACGTCGTTCATCACACGTGGACAAACGTGCTCGGAAAAGACCCGGACGTGGGCTATGGCGTGCTGCGCGTCAGTGGCGTTCAAAGATGGCATCGCCGCTACCTCTGGAATCCGGTGGTCAACTTTGTCCTGATGCTGCTGTTCCAATGGGGCGTTGCCGTGCATGACCTGCACCTGGGCCGCTTGATCAGCGGCAAGGCGACACTGGACCAAATGCGTCCCAAGCTGAAGAAAAGCATCGCTAAAGCAGCCTATCAACTGCGCAAGGACTACCTGCTGTGGCCCCTGCTGGGTGCTGTGGTGTCGCTGCCGGTCTCACTGGCGCTGGATCTGGACGCAGGTTCGATTGCCCTGTCCGCATTCTTCTCGCTGGTGCTGGCCAACGTGGTTGCCAACGTGACCCGTAACGTCTGGACCAACGTCATCATCTTCTGCGGTCACTTCCCGGAAGGCGTGCATCATTTCAAGGCCAAAGACGTCGAGGGTGAAACTCGTGCCCAGTGGTACCTGCGTCAATTGCTTGGCAGCTGCAATATTGAAGGCGGTCCCCTGTTCCACATCCTGTCGGGTAACCTCAGCCACCAGATCGAACACCACCTCTTCCCTGACATGCCGAGCAACCGCTATCCCGAAGTCGCACCCCGCGTGCGCGCTCTGGCTCACCGGTATGGGCTGACCTACAATAGCGGCTCTTTCCGCCGTCAACTGGGTTCTACCACATGGAATATCTGGAAGCTGGGTTTCGTCAAGCAAGTGCAATCGCCGCAGTCCTCGCCGGTCTGACTCCTCTGGTTCAGTCGGCGAGGCCGTGAAAATGCACATTATTCCAGACTGAGCACCAGACGCTTTCCGAGGACACGGGCGGCCCGGTCCAGCGTCTTGAGGCTGGGCCAGTGATGCGGATCTTCGAGCCGTTTGGCTTGCGGCCAGCTTGTCTCCAGCGCACGGGCCAGATCTGAAAACGTCCTGCTACCCCGTGCGTATCGCAGCAACAATGCCGCTTGGGTTTTTGCATCGGGTGCGATGTACACCGCTCCTTTCACACGCTTTACGGGCGAGGGAATCTCCTGCTCATTGTCCAACTTGAACGCCAACATGACTGACAGTACCTCAGAGGCATTGAACAAGGCCTCTTCCATTGTTGCGCCCTCGGTGAAGGTGTCTTCCAGACCCACAAACTGTACGAAAAAACCACCGTCCTGCGATGTGATCCTGGCGGGATAAATCACTTCCATATCGTTCCTCATTTCAATTTCACGCCTGTCTGACGCTCGATCGCGGCAATCAATCCAATGCCGACATCTCGCGTACCATGAACCGGAACCGGCACTGCCTTGCCATCTTTGGTCAACACATGATGACTTCCGTTGACCCGATCAACCCGCCAGCCTTCCAAGCGAAGTCTTTTGATGATCTCTTTACCGTTCATTCTCTTTAAGATATATCAAAAAAAATCTATCTTCAATAATTTATCACCTGATGGCAATGGTTAACTCCGGGTGACTCCTACCCTGATCCCTTCATGCAAAGCTTCACCATCGGGGCGATATGCCGAACGATTCGGACTGAGATCGCGACTGAAAAAGATGCCCACGGCGTTGACCAGATCCGCTAGACTCAGAAAAAATCAAAAAGCGGAAAACAGGAGACACCATGCTCAGCACCCGTCTGAATCATCTGGATGCGACATTTCTGAACATCGATCGACGCCCCGAAACCTGGAGCGTCCATATCGAAATCCGGGTAAGCAAGCGGATCAGCGCGCGCCGTCTGACCTACGCCCTGCGCGCTGCCATTGCGCGTCACCCGCTGGCCCGCGCCCGTCTCAAATACTTTGAAGGCACAGCCAAAGACTATTACTGGGAATTTCCCCCGGAACTGGATCATCTGCCGCTGACCATCTGGGAGCCAAAGGATGAACAGGGTGTCGACAATATCCGCAACCGGTTTGTGAGCATCCAGGTGCCACTGACACTGGCACCGGCTTTCATGCTGTATCTGGTCAGATCTGACGGTGGTGACTACCTGATGCTCAACGTGCCGCATGCACTGGGAGACGGACTTTCAGCATTCCGCTTGATGCAGTCCATCTTGCGCATCTATGCCGAACAACCCGACCCGCAGGCAGACCTGAAAGTTCTGGAGGTACGCGACCTGCTGGCTCTGGCTGGCGCCAAGTCAACGTCGCAGCGACTCGAGCGTACGAAACTGCTGCTGGAGCATCTGGCCAAGAGCACCACGGCGCCCGTTCGCATCGCATCCAAGGGTATCAAGCCAACCGAGAACATCGAAGACCTGCCGGGCTACGGCGTGCATCAATTCAGACTGTCGGCCGCAGACAGCAAGCGATTCATGTCGCGCCGCGAAAAGCCGGCAACCGTCAACGACCAGCTGCTGGCAGCCATGACACTGGCCATCCGCCGCTGGAACGACAGTTGCTCAACCACCCCCGGGCGTGTGGCATTGATGATGCCGGTCAACCTGCGTCCACAGGAATGGTGGCACGAAGTGTTCAGCAATTTCTCCTCGTACGTATCGATCTCGGTAGATGCGCAAGATCAAACAACGCTGGAGGCCACCACAGCGAAGGTCAGCCAACAAACCATTGCATTCAAAGAAGCCGGTGCTGCGGGCACGCTGATTGACCTGTTGGACATTCCCAAGTTTTTACCTGCATTTTTGAAGGGACGACTCAAGGAACTGTTTCCGCTGTTCGGCAAAAACCTGATGGAAACGACATGGGTGTCGAATCTGGGAAAACTGTCAGCATTTCCGGCGCTTGGTGATGCCGGCGAAGTAACTGCACTTTACTTCACGCCCCCCGCTCCCATGCCCTGCAGCGTATCGCTTGGCATTGTATGCATGGGAGACGAATTGCTCATGGGCATACGCTGGCGCCGGTCGCAGTTTGATCAGGCGGCCATGGTGGAGTTCGCAGCCCTATTGAAATCCGTGATGCTCGAATAATTAACGGTATGCTCATCACCCCAACTGGCTCAGATTGAACCGCTTGCTCAGGATGCGATCGCGCAGCGGCTCTGGCAGCCACTTTTTAAGCCATGGCATCAGCGCACTTTTTTCTCCGATGCGCACCACCGGCCCCGGCGTATCGGCCAGCACGGCATCGACCATGTGTCGCGCAAACTCATCGGCGGGTGTTGCCTCGGCTTGACTCAGTGTTGCCCGTTCAGCGATTGCTTTTTGCATGGGGGCGTAGAGCGAGCCTGCACGCAGCGCAATATGCTCGCTGGCCGTATCGCCAAAATTGGAACGGATGCCGCCCGGTTGAACGGTAATGACATCGATACCGAACGGAGCCAACTCCATGCGCAAGGAGTCGGACAATGCATTGACTGCCGCTTTGCTGGCGCAATAGGCACCGGCAAACGGCGTGGGAAGGACACCGGACACACTGCTGATGTTCACGATGCGCCCGCGACGCCGCGCCACCATAGCGGGAACCAAAGCCTGCGTGATGGCCAGCAGCGCAAAAACGTTCACATCAAACTGGCGCTGCAGGGTCTGGGGCGAAATGTCGAGCAACGGTCCCATGGCACCGAAACCGGCATTGTTGATCAGCATGTCCAGTTCAATGCCTTCGTCTGCGATGCGTTGTGCCAGATTGCCCACGCTGTCCGCATCCGTCACCTCCAACTCAAAGGCGGCGAAACCGGCTGCAGCCAGCGCAGCCAGATCTGATGGTTTACGCGCTGTTACGTGAACGCGATGCCCACGTGCCTTGAACTCATCTGCCAGCGCTCGGCCGATGCCCGATGAAGCACCCGTTATCAACACGTTCAACGGTTTGCCCAATTCTGCGAAAGAATCCATCTCTGATCAATCCTGCTTTCAAGCGTTTATTTTAAGGGTATCCACAAGCTTTCAGCGACATCATTTTTAACAAACAACGTCACCTGAAAAAAGCCACCCTCGCATACACTGAACAAGATACACGAAGAGACTGACACCATGCGCCGCCCTCTTGTCCATTCACTTGTCTACACCTGCAAGGCCAGCAAACCCCTTACGCAGGGCGACATCCAAGCCATCCTGCAAGTCGCACGGCAACGCAATCCGGAACACGGTATCACCGGAAAACTCTTCTACCGCAACGGATACTTTCTGCAACTGCTGGAGGGCGAGAAAGCCAAAGTTCACGCACTGGTGGAGGCCATCAAACGAGATCCGCGACAAACGAATTTGAAGATTCTGGACGAATGCGAACACGAACAACTGTTTGACAACTGGTCCATGGATTTTCAATTGCTGGACTCGAGCATGACCATGGATCAGGTTCATCTGCCAGACAGCCCTCTTCCTCCGGAACTGGATCAGGCACAAATACGGCTGCGGAAATTGCTCGTGACGTTCATGAGTCGGCCAGAGCATTTTGCGGAGAACGCCGACGGGCAAGCAAGCTACTCGTCGCTTGTACACACCCTGATATACACCTGCATAGCCCGGCATCCGATGAGCGAAGCCGAGATTCAGGACATCCTGCGGGTCTCACGGCGCAACAATGCGGTAAAAGGAATCACCGGTATCCTTTTCTACCGCAAAAACCAGTTTCTGCAGGTGCTGGAGGGGGAAGAAAATACAGTACATGCGCTGGTGGACATCATACGCAAGGATCCCCGGCAAACCGGGCTGGCCATACTGGAAGAAGGCAAACAGTCGAGATTGTTCGGTCAATGGGCCATGGACTTCAAATTGCTGGAGACCGATGTGGCCAGAGAAGACGATGCGCTCAAATTCATTCCGCTACCACAGGACATGAGCAAGGCCCAGTTGCGGCTGCGCAAATTGCTGGTCAGTTTCATGAACCGTTGACCCGTCCGGTCAGCCATCAACCCTTGGGCATCCAGACTGTCTGCCACAGAGCGCAAGCGCTGCGGGCATTGTCTTGATTGCGTCACAAAAATTCCCTCGACGAAAGCGAACTGTCCAAAGCGGCTCAGGCATGGCCTTGCCATTCAAATCCAGACACAAAATATTTGACAACAGCTGCAGTCAGATATAAATTGACGACGTGCGTAGTCAATTCCACACCCATAATCTGACCGGAGACCCTCATGAAACAGATCGACACCCTCATCATAGGCAGTGGCTTTGGCGGCCAATGCGCAGCCATCAACCTCATCCAGCGTGGCCTGACCGATTTTCTCATCCTTGAGCGTCGCAATTTCATGGGTGGTACGTGGTGCCAGAACAGCTATCCCGGCGCAGCTGTTGACGTGCAATCCCCCCTCTACTCCATCTCGCATGAACCCTATGACTGGTCGCAGATGTTCGCAGAACAGGCCGAATTGCAGGAGTACACCAACCACGTCATCGACAAGTACAAGCTGCGTGAAAAAACCCAGACCAATGCCAACGTGGACAGCGTGGAATGGAACGAGACTGAGCACCGCTGGATCGTGCGCACCACGGCACAGGGTGACTTTGCCGCTCGCGTCCTCATCAACGCGTCCGGTCCACTGAGCACACCGGTCATCCCCAACTTCCCGGGGCGCGACACTTTCAAAGGCAAGACATTCCACACCAACAACTGGGATCACTCCTACGACCACCGCGGCAAGCGCGTTGCCATCATCGGCAGCGGCGCCAGTGCTGCGCAGGTCATTCCTGCCATCGCAGGCGAAGTGGGTCACCTGCATGTATTCCAGCGCAGCCCCCACTGGGTACTGCCACGACCAGACCGCAAGTTCGGCCCGGTGGCACGCAAGGCCCTGAGCATACGGCCGGTTTACAAGGCACTGCGCACCGCCATTTACTGGGGGCTGGAAGCGCGCGTGGTCGGCTTTAAATATTCGCAGACAGCACTGAAAGTCTTTGCCCAGAACGAAGCGCTCAAGCACATTGAAAGCCAGATTGCAGACCCGGTACTGCGCGCCAAAGTGACACCCGACTTCACCATCGGCTGCAAGCGCATCATCCTGTCCAATACGCTCTACCCTGCCTTTTGCCGCCCCAATGTATCGCTGCACGACAAGAGCGACGGCATCAAGGAAATCACACCCACCGGCATCACCACACAAAGCGGTGAGCACATCGAACTGGACCTCATTGTTTATTCAACCGGCTACGACGCAACCGACGGCGTCATTTCTTACCCGGTCAAAGGCCGCGACGGAAAACTGCTGGGCGACGTCTGGAAAGAGTTTCCGCGCGCCTATCTCGGTACCAGTGTCCCCGGCTTCCCGAATCTGTTCATTGTCACGGGTCCGAATACCGGTATCGGCCACACGTCTGCGATTTTTGTGATTGAAGCGCAGATGAACTACATCATGAAAAGCATCCTGGCCATGCGCAAGCAAAACAAGACCGCCATCGAGGTCAAGCCAGACGCAGAAGAAAAGTACACCGCCATGATTCATTCCGAGATGGACAAGACCGTATGGAAAACCGGTGGCTGCAACAGCTGGTACCAGAGCAAGAGCGGACACGTCATCGCCATGTTCCCCGGCTTCAGCTTTACCTACCGCCAGATGGCCAACAACTTCAAACCTGAACACCACGTGTTCCAGTAAATCGCCATAAAAAGGGATAAACAACATGGCAAAGTTCAGCGGAAAAGTCGTTGTCGTCACCGGCGCCGGGTCTGGCATGGGGCGTTCTTACGCGCTTGAGTTTGCGCGCTGCGGATCGAAACTTGCGTTGATGGATTTCGATGGCAAGGGGCTTGAGGAAACCGTACGTCTAGTGAAGGCGTCCACCAGCGCAGATATCTTGCACCGTGTGTTTGATGTATCCAACCGCGAGGCGATGTTCGGGTTTGCAGATGAGGTGCTGCAGCACTATGGCACGGTAGATATGGTCATCAACAACGCTGGCGTAGCCGGTCTCGGACAACCTGGATGGGACACGCCCATCGAGAGTTATGAGCGCGTGATGAACATCAACTTCTACGGCGTGCTCTATGGTACCAAGGCATTTTTGCCGGAGTTGATGCGAAAGAATTCGGGTCACATCGTTAACGTGTCCAGTATTTTCGGGCTCGTCGGCGCACCCAGCCACACAGACTACAGCGCCTCAAAATTTGCAGTTCGCGGATTCACTGAAGCACTCATGGTTGAACTGTGCAACACCAAAGTCGGCGTGCATCTGGTTCACCCCGGCGGCATTGCCACCAATATTGCCAAGGCTGGCGATGGCGAGGCATTCAAAAAATTCAACGACAACTACCTGACCACCAGCCCTGACGAAATCGCGCAGGTTGTTCGCAAAAGTCTGGAGTTCGGTGTCGTCAAGATTGTCTACGGTAACGACAGCTTCAAGACATGGCTGGGTTCCAATTTTGTTCCGCTCAAGTGGCTCAACCGCCTCGTCTGGGCTGACATGAAGAAAACACTGGATCTCGGGTCCTACACCAAAGCCGGTGTGCGCTGAAAGCGGAATTCATCCCCGACATGGCAGGCCACGGTGAGGCCAGCTTCATCCAGAAAAAATCGCCCAGTCAAAAAATGTAAATTGTTACCAACCTCCGCCGCCTTGAGGTAACCTGTGGAACGCGGGGTGCCTCAAGCGCACCTTGCACTTAAAAAAACCAACAGCAAGGCAGGAGATACGGATGCAGGAGTCAGGCTCGCTTTTTGGGCGCGTTACCCGTTTGGCCGAGAACATCAGCGACGCATTCGCGTTCCCTCTGAAGCTCTCCCACTACGTTGAACTGGTCAACCCGCTGTGGACCAGCCATGACATGCAGGCGCGCATCGTCAAAGTGTGGGATGAAACGGCCACCGCACGCACCATCACGCTCAAGCCTGGCAAAAATTGGCGCAGCTTCAAGCCTGGCCAACACCTGCGCGTGGGTATCGACATTGGTGGCCGTCACTTCACCCGTACCTACTCCATCAGTTGCGAACCCGAGCGTCAAGACGGATGCTTCAGCATCAAGGTCAAAGCCATACCCAATGGGTTCGTATCCAACCACATCGTGCGGCAATTGAAAGTGGGAGACTACATACCTATCGGCATCGCACAAGGCGATTTCTATCTGCCCGACGCGCAACCGGTGCAGCCGCTTTTCATTACGGCAGGCAGCGGCATTACGCCCATCATGAGCATGCTCAAGGCACTGGACGCAGAAGACCGCATGCCGCATGTGACGCATATACATTATGCGCCGCAGCAATACGATGTCATTTTTGCAAAGCAACTGGCCTCACTTCAACAGAAGTATCCGCGCTACAAACTACATTGTATTTACACCCGCAATCCGGGTGGCGTAGACACACCGGAAGGACTGAAGAACCAGCACTTTTCGCAAGCTCAGCTTGAAAAGTATTGCCCCGATTGGCAAACAAAAGACGTTTACGCCTGCGGTCCGCAACCGTTGCTGGATGCGTTGGAGTTGTTCTGGGAATCCCAAGGCCTGCGGCGCCGCCTTCACACCGAGCGTTTCCGCGCAGCGCTATCAGTGTCGACAGAACCCGGTCAAAAAGGCACCGTCAGTCTCACCAAGAGCCAAGGTCAATTCGAGGGCGATGGTCAGACCAACCTGCTGCGTCTTGCAGAAGATGCCGGACTGAACCCCACACACGGATGCCGCATGGGCATCTGCCACGCATGCGACTCTGTGCTCAAAGAAGGCTGCGTGCGCGACATGCGCACCAACGAGTTGATGAGAGAACCTGGCACGATCATCCAGATCTGTGTCTGTACCAATGTCGGTAACGCAGTCATCGACGAAGCCTGAAAACGCAGCAAGGAGTAGTGAATCATGGCATACCCAAGTCATTTGAGCGCCGGCGAAATCGAAGAGTTCGGTCGCGAGATGGACGCCATCCGCAACGAAGTCATGGACTCGCGCGGAGAAAAAGACCGTCAGTACATTCTGACTCTGATTCGCTGGCAACGATCCATGGCACTGGCCGGGCGCATCAGCATGATGCTCTCGCTCTTGCTGTCCCCATGGAGCGAGCTGCCTTGGGCCGGATGGCCTGCGTTCCTTGTTCTGCTATTGGGGGGCGCAGCATTGCTGGGTATCTCCAAGATCATCGAGAACATGGAAATCGGTCACAACGTCATGCATGCACAGTGGGACTGGATGCGCGACCCCAACATTCAATCGAATACGTGGGAATGGGACAACGTGTTTCCATCCGACCAGTGGAAACACAGCCACAACGTCATTCATCACACCTGGACCAACGTGTTGGGTAAAGACCCCGACGTAGGCTACGGTGTGATGCGCGTCACCGGCCTTCAAAAATGGCATCCGCAATTTTTGCTCAACCCCGTCATCAACTTTGTGTTGATGCTTCTGTTCCAATGGGGCGTGGCCCTGCACGACCTCGAACTGGACAAGGTCAGCAAAGGTGAACGATCCATTGAAAGCATCCGCCCCATGTTGCGGCGCGTAGGCTGGAAAGTGGTTCGCCAATTGCGAAAAGATTACCTGCTGTGGCCGGCATTTGCTGCCGCTATCGCCTTTCCGGTGGCGATGTTGCTTGAATTGAATGCGGCACCCATCGCGCTGGCTGCATCCCTCACCGTGGTTGCGGGCAATCTGGTTGCCAATGGCATCCGCAACATCTGGTCGAACATGATCATTTTCTGCGGTCATTTCCCGACGGGCGTTCATCACTTCACACCGGAAGAGGTGGAAGGCGAAACCCGCGCCCAATGGTATCTGCGCCAGTTGCTCGGTAGTGCCAACATCGAAGGCGGAAAGATTTTCCACATACTCTCAGGCAACCTCAGCCACCAGATTGAACATCATCTGTTTCCGGATGTTCCGAGCAATCGCTATCCGGAAATGTCGCAGCGTGTTAAAGCAGTGGCGCACCGCTTTGGTCTGCCCTACAACACGGGCTCATTCACACGACAGTTCGGCACCACCACTCTGAACATCTGGCGTTACAGCTTGCCGGGCGGGACTGCGGGGCACTGATCTGTGTGGGGAGGTTGAACGTCGCCGACGTTCAACCTCCCCACACGCGCACCCACCCCACACGCGCCCCCCGCCGCTTGCAACGTTTGCGACAGCACTGTATCGATCCAGGCTTGCACCACCGATCGGCATCGTGCAAATCGTCAAAAAAAGTAGTTGTGTAAAACCGCGAAAGCACGTATCTTGCGGGTATGTTGCCGGTATCGCTTTACCGTGCTGCAAGCAGGATCGAATCCGTCGTCGGCATCCCAAAACTGACCACCTCTACCGTACACCACTTTGACGTGGCTTCTCCGGTGGTTTGAATTCTCCCAAGCAAGCTCCACTCCGGCTCACTCAGCGTAGCCGTGACCACACACGCCGCATTGGCGCAAACTGCACACTCAAGGACATCGCATGGCCAAGGAAGAACTCATCGAAATGCAGGGCAAGGTTGATGAAATGCTGCCCGATACGCGTTATCGCGTCACATTGGAAAATGGTCACACATTGATTGCCTACACTGCAGGCAAGATGCGCAAGCACCATATCCGCATTCTGGCCGGCGACAACGTCACCCTCGAAATGTCACCATACGATCTCTCGAAGGGTCGCATCACCTTTCGTCATATCGAAAACCGTCAATCCGGTAAACCGTCTGCGCCTGCTTACGTACGCAAGCGCTGATGACCATCACCCCCGGTTTTTAACCAGTGTCCATCACTTTAAATGGCACTTTTTCAGAAAGGCTAAAATATGAGCAACAAACTTTATGTAGGTAACCTGTCGTACTCCGTTGGCGACACAGATCTTGAGCAACAATTTTCCGCATATGGTCGCGTCCAGTCGGCCAAGGTGATGACAGACCGCGAAACAGGCCGCTCCAAGGGCTTCGGATTTGTCGAGATGTCCAGTGGATCTGAAGCCGAAGCCGCCATCCAAGGACTGAACGGCAAGAACGTGGGTGGCCGTGATCTGACCGTCAACGTGGCGCGTCCCATGGAAGCTCGCCCACCGCGCAGCGGAGGCTTCGGTGGTGGCTACGGAGACAATCGCCGCAGAGGTTGATGAGTCGGCCAGTCAGGGATCGCTCAGGCGGTAGATCGACCGAGACAAAGGCGGGTGATCCTGTGAAAATCTGATACCTTCGTCATCATTTTTTCAATCACGGAATTCGACCGCATCGTGACATCCACACCTGACTCAACGCCGACATCAGTTTACGAATCCGACACCCTGGTCTCGCAGTATGCCGAGTTTCACTATGGTGATGACGCCTTCGGCGTTCCCAATTTTGCCAAGGCCATGGCTGATCTTGCCATGACGGCACACGCCGAATTCGGTAACGGATCTGAGGGTCGTGCGCTGGACTTGGGTTGTGCCACGGGACGTTCCAGTTTTGAACTGGCCAGACAGTTCAAGCGCGTGATCGGCGCCGATTTTTCAGCCAAACTGATTGAGGTGGGCACCCGCTTGCTCAAGACAGGCAGCATACGCTACACCATGCCTGACGAAGGCGAGTTGCTTACCCGTCACGAACGGCGCCTTGACTCTCTGGGTCTGGCGCAGTTTGCACAACGGGTGGAGTTTTGTCAGGCAGATGCATGCGCACTCAAACCAGACCTCACCGGCTTTGATTTGATCCTGGCCGCCAACCTGATTGACCGGCTTTATTCACCCAGGCTTTTTCTGCAGCAAGTCTCACACCGGTTGAACCCAGGTGGTTTGCTGGTGTTGGCCTCTCCTTACACATGGCTGGAGGACTACACCCAGCGCAGCGAATGGATCGGTGGCTTCACACGAGACGGTGAACCAGTCGGTACCCTTGATGGGCTCAAAGAGATACTCAGCCGTGACTTCACGCTGGTTCAGGGTCCGCAGTCAGTAGCATTTGTCATTCGGGAAACGCGACGCAAGCATCAGCACACACTGAGCGAAGTCACCGTCTGGAAACTGAAACAAGGACGCTGACAGACAGCTACTTTGATACGCCCCCCCCTGAAAGCGGACAGACCGAAATCACCAAATGGTTCGTCGCGATGCTTGACCGCTTCCATGAAGCCGTTACGCGTCGCATCGGCCTGAAACGCATAGCCCTCTTTGGTGTGGCGTGTAATGCCATCAAATACAGTTCCCAGAATCTGCGTGGTGTGCAGGCCCTGCTGCATCACTGATTGGTTCAACAGCAACTTCATCATCACCAATTGGTTCACCGGCATCAACGCGATGCGCTGCAACAAGGCCTCGAACCGTTCATCCAATTGTTCGGGCGGCGCAGATTCAATGGCAAGCCCCCACTCCTGTGCCTGCTTCCCCGTCAGACAATCGCCCGTAAACAGAAGTCGCTTGGCTTTTTCCAGACCGATGCGGTGAAACCAGATGGATGTGGTCGGACACCCCCACACGCGCGCTGGCGGATAGCCGATTTTGGCATTGTCAGCGATGACCAGAAGATCCGAGCACAAAGCCATGTCGGTGCCGCCTGCAACGCAGTATCCATGCACTTTGCAAACC
>SXZD01000010.1 GCA_005788065.1 Burkholderiales bacterium | reverse complement strand
GACGGCGGGGCGGGGCATTTTGTGGAATGCATACCGCGGGTGCGGGAGTTGTCTCCGGCCACCCGCATCGAGGTACTGGTGCCCGATTTCCGCGGTCGCCTTGACCGTGCGCTGGACATTCTGGACAAAGCGCCGCCGGATGTCATGAACCACAATCTGGAAACCGTACCCCGCTTGTATGCGCAAGCGCGACCGGGGTCAGACTATGCCCATTCACTCAAGCTGCTTGAGCAGTTCAAGCTCAGACATCCTGAGGTGCCCACCAAGTCCGGCCTCATGCTGGGTCTGGGCGAAACCGATGAAGAAATTCTGCAGGTCATGCGCGACATGCGCGCCCACAAGGTGGACATGCTGACGCTGGGCCAGTATCTGGCGCCCTCAAGTCACCACCTCCCGGTGCTGCGTTATGTGCATCCCGATGTTTTCGAGATGTTCGGGCGCGAGGCGCAGGCCATGGGCTTTGAGCATGCAGCCGTTGGAGCCATGGTGCGGTCAAGTTATCATGCTGATCAACAGGCTCACGAGGCGGGCCTGACGGATGTTCTGACCCAAAGTACAGGCGCAGGCAGCTGAAACGCGGCGTGGCGGCCTGCAATCGCAGGCTGCGAAAAACAAATTCAAATTTTGGCAAACCCGGCAGGCCGGTTTTTCGGGACAATCCAGAGTCTCCGGTTTGCCGGAGCAGCAGGGCAACAAAGCAGCAAGCGGTAGAAGCAGGTTGGCTTCCTTGGCCGACAAGGAAATGAAATACCGGTGCACCTGATGTATGTCATCATGTGCACCACACATAAAAGAAGCCGTCATCAGGAGCGATGCCATGACCCCGATGGAAAAGATGTTCGACAGCGCGCGTGCGTTGCCGTCCATCCCGCGTGTGTTGCAGGAAGTGCTGGCAACACTGAACAAAAAAGACGTTGAGATTTCCGAAGTCACCACGCCGCTGCAGAAAGACCCGGCCATGTCGGCCAAGGTCTTGCGCTTGGCCAACGCTGCGCATTTCGGCCTGCAGAAAAAAGTGGTCGGTGTGGATGATGCAGTGACGCTGGTGGGGCTGGATGCCGTGCGCACATTGGTGATTGCATCGGGTCTGATCGGAAGTTTCACAGCCATTCCGGGCTTCGATATGGCACGGTTCTGGAAGATCAGCATGTTGTCCAGTTACATCGGCAAAGATCTGGCCCGCAAGGCCAAGGTGGATCCGGAGACCACCTACACCGCCTGCCTGATGCACGGTCTGGGTGTGCTCTCTATCCACGCCGTGTTTCCCGAAGTGGCGCTGAGCATCGACGAGACGTGCAAAGACCAGTCAGCCTCGGACCGCGCGACCATCGAAAAAGAAAAGCTCGGCTTTCACCACGGTGAGGTGGGCGCAGAAATCGGTGTTCGCTGGAAGTTGCCCGACACCATTTGCTCAACCATCCGTCATTATGTGCAACCGTTGGCGGAGGGTGCGCCCAAAACTGCGGCGGTGGTGCATGCAGCCATCAATCTGGCGATCGATGTGGAAGACGGGGTCCCGGTGGAGGAGTGGGGCAATCGCCTGCAGCCGGAGATCAACCAGCTGCTGGCAATCGACTGGGATGCCATCCGCTACAAAGAGGAATACATCAAGGGCCTGCACAAGCTGGCCCAGGATGCGGTGGGCTGACAGATACCGAAACACGCAAAGGGGCGGTCAGCCCCCGCGTTTTGATCAGGCTATGAGCGATGTGACTGCGTCAAGTCCGGGCAACTGACCGGAAGGCAGTGACGAAATGCTGCTGTTGATCAGACCCGTGCCAATATCGATCGGTGTGCCGGTAGCCGGTATGACCGCATCGGTCGGCAGAGGAATCGGCAGTTCGCCTGTTGGCAGGCCGTTGGAGGCCAGCATATCCAGTTGCGCGACGGCATCGCCCAGAACCGGGATATCGCCCAACGCTCCAGTCAGTTGTTCCAGACCACCACCACCCAATTGTGAACCGCCGATTGCGCTTTGCAGTGCATCGGTCAGGGGGCTCAGCGCAGAATCGATCTGAACCAGTGCGTCGTTTAACGTTGAAGTGATCGGGATGTCCATTCCCGCGATGCTGGTGGGGATGTTCAGGGCCAACAACTGGTCCACTGCGATGTTCCCGCTGGCCAGATCGCCTGCGAGACCGAGCACGGTGTCGGGCAGCGTATCAAGCGACAAGTCAATTTCTGTCTGCGCCAAAGGGCCGAGGTTCAGACCCAGGGTCTGGGTTGCGGGGTCGATGCTGACGGGGTTTCCGGACGGCAGGGGTGCTTCGGGGTTGAGCACAGACAGTTTGTTGATGCTGGCGTTGGGCGTGTCGCTGCCCAGCAGTGCAACATCTGTTTTGCCGCCAGACAGCAGCACGCTGCCATCATCAGAGGGGCCTACGTTGATGCCGGCACTGTCGGCTTTGGCAACCCGGATGGGGCCAGCAGGCACTCCCTGGGGCAGGTCACTGACCCCTGGTGTGTCATTCGCACCGGCCAGGCCGACGGCTGCCAAACCGGCTGCCGCAACGCCACCTGTACCGACGCCTGCGACACCGGCCACTGCACCACCGAACAGACCTTCGCCGGCTTCTTCGGCACCTTCTATCACCATGACCTGCTCTTCGCCCAGACCTTCTTCATCCGCTGCATCTGCACCCACTTCGATGGCAGTGCCACGATCACGGTTCAACGCCTCTGCATTCATGCGCACGGCGGTGTTGCTGGCAATCAGATTTTGCGCAGCGCCGGCATTGGCTGACGATACGCTGTTATGATTTTCCTTGGATGTCGGGACGGCTTTGGCTGAGGCTTGCATGGTGACTCCTGTTGTCTGATGACGTTGTGTTTTGCAATGCTCGCCAGTGTATGTGCGATGTTGCGTACGAAAATCCCCTACGGCGAGGGGGGATACGACCCGAAAGGGGGGGATAAAAATGGTGTGGATAGTGGGCGCGGCGCGTACGCCGATGGGCGGGTTTCAGGGTGAGCTGGCTTCATGTACTGCAGCGACGCTTGGCGGGCAGGCCATCGCCGCTGCGCTTGAGCGCAGTGGAGTGGCCGCAGATGCGGTGCAGGACGTCCTGATGGGCTGTGTGCTGCCGGCAGGTCAGGGACAGGCTCCGGCCCGTCAGGCAGCCTTGGCAGCAGGCTTGCCGGTATCGGTGCCCTGTACCACGGTGAACAAGATGTGCGGATCGGGCATGAAAACCGTCATGATGGGCTTTGATGCCCTGAAGGCAGGCAGTGCAGACGTTGTGTTGGCCGGCGGCATGG
>SXZD01000097.1 GCA_005788065.1 Burkholderiales bacterium | reverse complement strand
CCCGATCGTGGTGAACGACAGTCGCGGCTTCTACACATCGCGTGTGTTCGGTACCTACGTGATGGAAGGCGCTGCCTTGTTGAAAGAAGGCGTGCATCCGCGCTCCATCGAAGTCGCCGGATTGAAGAGCGGCATGCCCATGCCTCCGCTGGCGCTGCACGATGAAGTGACGCTGAGCCTGTCCGTGCATATCATGGATCAGACCAAGGCTGACCTGGCTGCCGAAGGCAAGCCCTATCCAGCTCATCCGGCCGAAGATGTGGTGCGCAAGATGGTCAAGGAACAAGACCGGATCGGCAAGAAATCGGGCAGGGGCTATTACGACTACAGCGGTCGTGAAAAGTCGCTGTGGCCCGGTCTGGCGCAGTTGTATCCCGTTGCGTCAACACAGCCTGAGCAGCAGGAAATCATCGACCGCTTCATGTTCGTTCAGGCCAACGAAACCGTGAAGTGCCTCGAAGAAAAGGTACTTCGCAGTGTGGCCGATGCCAATATCGGTGCCATTTTCGGCTGGGGCTTTGCGCCGCATAATGGTGGCCCCCTGCAGTTCCTCAACGCTTATGGCATCAAGAAAGCGGTGGCGCGTCTGAACGACCTGGCCGGCAAGTATGGCGATCGTTTCAAGCCTGCGCGTCTGCTGGTTGAAATGGCAGAAAAAGGTCAGACGTTCACCGACGCAGTTTGATGTAGTTGGCGTACTGAACAGCCGGGCACCAGGCGTCCAGTTGTTCTGGCTAATCCAGCAGATGCAGCAGAGTTTAATTATCGCAGCACGTGCGGGCGGGTTTCAGAAGTTGTGAAACACCGCCCGTTTTTTCACGTTGATGGAACACAGAATGAACAGTGCCGTTACCGTAACCTCAAACGCCCGCCCCGCCATGCTGGCCGGGCTGAAAGTCATTGAGCTGACCCGTAACCTGCCCGGACCCTTCGCCACACTCCTTCTGGCCGACATGGGTGCAGATGTATTGAAGGTTGAGCCCCCCACGGGCGATGAAGCCCGCTTCATGCCCACCCTGTTTGAAGCGGTCAATCGCAACAAGCAGGGTCGCCGTCTCGATATCAAGAAGCCTGATGAACTGGCTGAGCTCAAGCGTCTGATTGCAGATGCCGACGTTTTGGTGGAAAGCTTCCGCCCCGGTGTACTGGCGGGTTTCGGTCTGTCATATGAAGCGCTGTCGGCCGTCAATCCGAAACTGGTGATGTGTTCCATCACCGGCTACGGGCAGGACGGTGAGTGGGCTTCGCGTGCGGGACACGACATCAACTTCATGGCCATGTCGGGCGTGCTGGACCAGTTGCGTACGCCGGAGGGCGAATTGGCAATGCCCAATGTGCAGTTCGGTGATCTGCTGGGTGGTAGTGCCATGGCGGTCATCGGCATGTTGGCAGCCGTCATTGATGCGCGTGCCACCGGGCGGGGGCGCCATGTGGATGTGAGCATGGCCCACAGTCTGTTGCCGCATGCGGTGGGCCCATTGGCATTTGCGCAGATGTGGCAGCAGTTTGGTGTTCAAAACGTCAAGTCCAACGAAGATTTGCTCGGCGGAGGGCTTCCCTGCTATGGCATTTACAAGACATCGGACAGTCGGTATCTGGCGGTGGGTGCCCTGGAGTTCAAATTCTGGAAGACCTTCTGCGATGCGCTGGGCCAGCCGGAATGGTCTTCGGTGCATTGGCAGCGGGGCGTGATGCCACAGTTGCCTGCATCGCAAGCCATGAAACAGCAGGTGGCTCAGACCATTGCAAGCCAGCCCCTCTCGCATTGGGAACATGTCTTTACAGACGTGGATGCCTGCACCACGCCGGTCTTGACCCTGCAGGAGGCCATGGCACATCCATTGTTCAAGGAGCGCGGTGTTCTGCGCGACTTGGTAGAGAGTTCTACCCAAGAAGTGGTATCTTTATCTCATCCGATTCAATATTCGGACTTTGAATTTGAGGTGCGTTCAAAAGCGCCCAAGTAAAGACCCGTTGAACCCTCGCGGAAACAGACAGGAGACAAGGCATGTCGAGCACCCCCGTGCCCGCCACATTCGGTGGCGGACAATTCGTATCAGAAGAAGCCAGGCAGTTGTTTGAATCGCGTTACTGGCAGAAGTCGTACCCTGCGGGCGTGACCGGCGAGGCAGACCCACTGACGCACAACAGCATTCTGGCGCTGATCGAAGAATCGCTGACCAAATATGAAGACCGCGTTGCCTTCGTTTCAGCCAAGGTTGAAATGACGTATGGCGAAGTGGCAGAAAAGTCGGATGCCTTCGGTGCCTGGTTGCAGTCCAAGGGCGTGAAGCGCGGAGACCGCGTTGCCGTCATGCTGCCCAACTGTTTCCAGTTTCCCATCTGCATTATCGGCGCCCTGAAAGCCGGTGCAACCTTCACAGCAGTCAACCCGCTGTACACGCCACGCGAACTTAATCACCAACTGAAAGACTCGGGTGCCGAAACCATCATCGTGTTTGAAAGTTTCGCGCACACGCTGCAGCAGTCGCTGGAAGGCACGCAGGTTCGCAACATCGTCATTACGCAGTTGGGCGACCTGATGGGCGGTGCGCTCAACCTGAAGGGGCGCCTCATCAACTATGTGCTGCGCAACGTCAAGAAGATGGTGCCTGAGTACAGTCTGCCCGATGCCGTGTGGATTCGTGATGTATTGGCCGAAGGCGCCGGCTTGAAGTTGAACAAGGCGGACCTGCAACTCGATGAAATTGCGCTGTTGCAATACACGGGCGGTACAACGGGTCTGTCCAAAGGTGCCATGCTGACCCACCGCAGCCTGCTCTCCAACATGGCACAGTGCGGTGGCTTCATCCGTGTGGCGCTCGGCGAAGGAGAGCACACCATTCTCACGCTGTTGCCGCTCTATCACATCTATGCCATGGCCGTGAACATGATGATGTTCATGACTTTGGGTGCGCGTAACGTGCTGATCGCCAACCCTCGCGACATCTCCCTGGTGGTCAAAACCATCAAGAATGAAACCATCAGCACGCTCACGGCAGTCAACACACTGTTCAATGCCTTCATGGAAAATGAAGACTTCCGCAACCGTGATTTCTCGGATCTGAAGTTTGCGATGTCGGGTGGTATGGCGCTGCAGCAGGCCATTGCAGAGCGTTGGCACAAAATGACGGGTGTGCCGATTGTGGAAGGTTACGGCATGACCGAAACGTCTCCCGTTATCTCAATCCCGCCGCTGCATGGTGTGGAGTTGCCGGTGTTCCGCGGCAACGTAGGCCTGCCCATTCCGGGTTGTGATGTGCGTCTGCGCCGTGGTGATGGTCTGTGGGCGGGACTGCATGAGCCTGGCGAGATCTGCGTGCGCGGTCCGCAGGTCATGAAGGGTTACTGGAAGCGCGAGGAGGCCACCCGCGAGATGATTGATGAGGATGGCTGGCTGGCCACCGGCGACATCGGCACGATGGACGAAGAGGGTTACCTGAAGATTGTCGATCGCAAGAAAGATATGATCATCGT
>SXZD01000096.1 GCA_005788065.1 Burkholderiales bacterium | reverse complement strand
GTGTTGGTGAGGTTGCCGTTGTGGGCCAGCATCATGCCAAACGGCGCATTCACATAAAAAGGCTGAGCCTCTTCGGAATTGTTGGCAGAGCCCGCTGTGGGGTAACGTACGTGACCCAAGCCAAAGTTGCCGGGCAGCGAACGCATGTTACGGGTGCGGAACACGTCTCGCACCAGGCCGCTGCCCTTGAACATGTTGAAAGTCTTGGAGCTTTCCGTCGCAATGCCGGCCGCGTCCTGACCCCGGTGCTGCAGCAGCAGCAGACTGTCATACAGCAACTGGTTGACGGGTGAGCGCGTTGCCGCCCCGATGACTCCACACATACACTCTCCTAGTAACGTACCCACTTCACCACGGCTGGCGGCAGATGCGGTTTGAGCATCCGCACGGATTCTTCCGCATGGCCAGACAGCAGCGCGTCGCGCCAGAACGGTTTTTGCGGCAGACTGGTCAAGCCCGCCACCGTTACCAGCACCAACACAATCAAAACACCCCGGGCCGCGCCAAACGCAAGCCCCAACACCCGGTCTACCCAACCCAGACCGATGGCAGACACCAATTTGCTGACCAGGCGCGTCAGCACCCAACCGGTCAGCAAGACCATGACAAACACCGTAGCAAAACCCGCCATTGCCCGCATGGGCACGGTCAGTTGCTCGGCCCACGACAAATGCACCACAACGTCTTCTGCATGCCGGTTGCCCAGATAAAAAGCGAGTCCCCAGGTCAACAGCGACAGCACTTCACGAACGGCACCCCGCAACAGCGACAGCAGCAGCGACAGACCGACGATGCTAAATGCGACGTAGTCAAACTCCGTCATTGCACTACAGCACCCTCAAAGCCTGACTTGGCCAGATTGTCCCGGGCGCGACTGGCGGACTCTTTGGTCTCCAGGGGACCCACCCGTACGCGGTACAGTTCGTTGCCACCATTGCCACCGCGCACGACTTCGGTCACAGCCGGATATCCTTTGCCACGCAACTGGCTGGCCATTTCACGGGCCTTGCCCTCGTTGCCGAAAGCGCCGATCTGCACCCAGTGGTTGCTGCGGCCGGATGAAACCGTTGCCGCGCTGACGGGTGAATGTGTGTTTGCAGATGACGAAGCGGACGACGCTGGCTTTGCGTTGGCAAAACTGGCGATGGGATCGTCAGACTGAACGACGTTCAGATGCTTGCCGGCTTTGGGCTCGGGCGTGCGTGCATCAGAAAATTTGCCGTCTGAGGACTTGTTGTCAGACGGCTTACTTTCCGCAGCCTTGGAAGCTACTTTGGGCTCAGGCTTGGCGGCAGGTTTGGGCTCGGGCTTGTTTTCAAGCTTAGTTTCCAGCTTAGTTTCCAGTTTTGGTTCAGGCTTGCTGCCAGGTTTGGGATCGGGAGACGCGTCCGATTTGGATTCAGCCCTGGCGTCAGACTGCGACTGCGCAGCCTGCAGTTTTGTATCTGCAAGTTTGACATCGGCCTGATTTGCGTCAGCTTTCGCTCCGCTTTTCGCATCGACCTTTCGATCAGCCTGATCGTCGGCCAGAGGCACGGCAGCCTCGGGGTTGCTGCGCACCGCCAGGTCGCGGGACGGAATCTGCAGGGCGATGTCAGCCGAAACCGGCTTGGGTGCGTCTTCCAGGACCAGCGGCAGAATGATGATGGCCAGCAGCAGCAGAGCGACGGCACCAATAAGACGGCGGCGGGCGATGCGTTTCAGATCGTCGGCGGGGTCTTCACGCAACGACTCATTGCGCAAAGGAGCACGCTTTTTGGCCGATTCGGTTTTTGAACCGCCCAACAATGATTTCAATCCCATGAATTTCCGCTTTCAGCCCGCTGGTGTCGCACGTGAACGGTTGGCCTGCCGTGCCTGCATGACAGCCGACACAGTCAGAAAAGACCCGAACACCACAATTCTATCATTGGCGTCAACGGCATCGGGCACACTGCCCCACGCGCTGGCGATATCGGGGTAGATCTGGACTGACTTTTCAGGAGCCTGACGGGCGATGCCGCCATTTTTGCGTGCTTTGGCTGCAGCATCCCAATCGAAAGCGGCTGCGTCCACCCCCTCCTGCAGCAGGATGGCTTTGAGCGCATCCACCGACAGGCCGCGCGGGCCCGGCGTGGGCACCAGATGCCAATGGTCGACGCGGTCTTTCATCTGCCGCACCACCGCTGCCACATCCTTGTCAGCCAACATGCCAAAAATGGCATGGGTGAACGGATGGAAACCCATGTTGTCAAGATTGGAGCGCAGGTGTCCGGCTGCATGCGGGTTGTGCGCGACATCCAGCACAATGGCCGGTCGCCCCGGCAACACCTGAAAACGCCCTGGCCAGTCCACCAGCGCAAAGCCCTGCCGCAGCGACTGAGCCGCCACGGTCAGACGGTCACGAAGCGACTCCAGTGCGGCCAATGCGGCGCTGGCATTGAGCAACTGATTGGCACCGCGAAGAGCGGGATACGCCAACGCACCCCGTCGGACGGAACGCCCTGCATAGCCCCACTGCTGGCGGTCACCCTGATAATTGAAATCACGGCCGAATTTCCACAGGTCTGCGCCAATGGCTGCCGCCACCTCTGCGATGCTGGCTGGCGGATCGGGGTCAGAGACAACCGCGGGGCGACCGGCACGGAACACGCCCGCTTTCTCACGACCGATATGTTCGCGCGTGGGGCCGAGGTATTCCATGTGGTCCAGGTCAACACTGGTGACGATGGCGCAGTCGGCATTGATGATATTGACTGCATCCAGACGGCCGCCCAAGCCCACTTCCAGCACCCAGACATCGAGCTTGCGCTGCACGAACACATCGAAGATGGCCAGGGTGGAAAATTCGAAGTACGTGAGCGATACATCGCCACGCGCTTGCTCGACACGTTCAAATGCATCGACAAGTTCTGCGTCTGATGCCACCTCGCCATTGACGCGACAGCGTTCATTGAAGTCGATGAGGTGTGGGGACGTGTACAAACCTGTGCGATAACCGCTCTGCTGCAAGATGCTGTCGAGCATGGCGCAGGTGGAACCCTTGCCGTTGGTGCCCGACACAGTGATGACCACCGGCTCGCCGTCGACAGGCTGCGCCTGCGGATCAAAAACGGCATCAACTGGTGTCAGCAGACGGGGCGACAAGCCCCAGCCCATGCGTTGTGCCACAAGCTGCACCCGCTCCAGACCCATGTCGATGGGACGGACATGCAGGGCTTCAATGAAGCTGAGCCAATCGGATAACTGCGCTGCTGCGGGAGGAGCTTTCACTTCAAACGTCTTTGTGCTGAAAGGTGGGTCGGTGTTCACAACACGGGCAAAGTTTCACCAAGCCCGTATCAGGGACAATTTCATCAAGTGCCTGCCGTACTGTTTTCAAATGGTGATGCCTGGCGCATCAATTGAGCCAGCAAGCGCGCCAGGGTGTCGCGCATGTTTCTGCGATCGACGATGAGGTCGACAGCCCCCTTCTCCATCAGGAACTCGGCCCGCTGGAAGCCCTCAGGCAGTACTTCACGTACCGTCTGCTCTATGACGCGG
>SXZD01000009.1 GCA_005788065.1 Burkholderiales bacterium | reverse complement strand
GTCGCGCGTGGTGCCCGGCTGGTCGAACGCAATGACCCTTTCTTCGCCCAGCAGCGTGTTGACCAGCGTTGACTTGCCCACGTTTGGCCGCCCCACGATGGCCACTTTCAGCGAATGGCCCTGATCTTCGTCTTCGGGCACCACCGGCAGCAATTCGCAAGCGATATCCATCAGACTGCTGACACCATCGCCATGGGAGGCCGAGATGGGCAGCGGGTCGCCCAGTCCCAACTCGTGGAAATCGGCGCTGGCCATCTCGCGGGCCAGACCCTCGGATTTATTGACCACCAGACGCACAGGCCGCTGACTGCGGCGTAACTCATCGGCAATCACATGATCTTGCGGCGTGACGCCCTGACGGCCGTCGACAATGAACAACACCACGTCACTCTCGACGATGGCCTGACGGCTTTGACGGGCCATTTCGGCAAAAATGCCGTCTTTGGCAACCGGCTCCAGACCTCCTGTATCCACCACCAGATAAGGCCGCGAACCCACCCGGCCCACACCGTAATGGCGGTCGCGGGTCAGCCCGGGCTGGTTGGCCACGATGGCGTCGCGGGTGCGTGTCAGACGGTTGAACAGGGTGGATTTGCCCACATTCGGACGACCGACCAGCGCAATGACGGGTTTCATGTCAGTTTCTTTACCTTAATCGACCGCAACTGCGTTCAAATAACCACCACGGGTCTGCACCAACACACGCCGCTCGGCCAGTTGGACCGGACCAGTGGCCGCGCCGCCTCGCACCTCGACACGCGCCAAAGGCTTACCGTTGTCGCGAGCCACCGCATGTAACCAACCCTCGGAATCGCTGAACACCACGCTGCGCCCCAGTACCACGGGCGCCTGGGGCTTGCGGAATACATAATCTTCGTTACGCCAGACCTGTGCACCACCGTCACGCGAGAACGCATGCATTTCGCCCTTCTCGCTAAAACCGATGACATACCGGTCATCGGCCGATACGCCAACGGTGGTGGAAAAATCGCGCGCCCACGAAGACGCGCCGTTTTGCAGGTCAAAGCAACCCACCCGACCCTGGAATGTGCCGGCACACACCTGACGCAAGCTGATGACGGGCGAGCCACTCACATCCGAGATACGCTCAATCTCGGTTGCGCCTTTGGGCAGCGCGACGGTCGCCTCCCAGCGCAGGTTGCCGTTGGCCAGATTCATGGCCAGCAGTTTGCCGCCGGCATAACCGGCATAGACGGTGCTTTGCGCGATGGTAACCGGCTCGGGATTGCGCAGGGTCAACGGAGGCAATTGGCGCTGGAAAGACCAGCGACGGCGACCGTCAGACGCATCCAGTGCGGTGATCCGACCGTCAGCCGCGCGTACGATAACCGTACCGACGCTGGCCGCAGGCGGTGTGAACACTTCGGTGCTGGCCTGAAATGTCCACAGGTCTTTGCCGGATTGGTCCAGTGCAATGACCAAGCCCCGCTCGGCTGCAAAAATGACTGCCCCGCTGGTGTAGGCCACCCCGGCAGCGATACGGCGTTTCATGTCACGCTTCCAGACTACCTTGCCCGACTCCAGTTCGATAGCCGACACAATGCCGTCCTGACTGGCCACATAGGCAACGCTCTCCGATGCAGCAGGTTGCAGGGCTGCATCAGGTGAGTCACCGATACTGGCAGACCACAGCACGCGCGCCTTCAATTCAGGCTTGAATGCCTTCAACTCGGTCGGCTTGAAAGTGTCACTGGAAAGCGGATTGAAACGTGAAACCGTGCTGCAGGCACCCAGGGCACCAACGGCAACAAGGACAGAAGCTAGCGTCAGGATACGACGGATCATGGTGCGAGAGACTCCCGTTTGAGTTTGACCACGGTGCGCCATGGATCCTGCTCGCCCATGGCGGCCAATGCGGCATCGTAAGCCTTGATGGCAGCGGGCTTGTCGCCACGAGCCAATTGAATGTCGCCCAGACGGTCCTGCACCAGTGCAAGGTGGCTCTCGGGCACGGAGAAGTCCAGTACCTTCAGCGCTTCGTCATAGGCTTTTTCGTCCAGCATGACGCCAGCCAGGCGGATGCGGGCAGTGGCTTTGTAGGCATCGGAAAAACCTTTCTCCACCACCCACTGCAATTGAGCACGGGCCTGACGGTTGTCGCCCGCCTCGAAAAAAGCGCGTGCGGCCAACAGGGCGCCCTTGCTGGCATAGGCGGTTGAGCCATAGTCGCCGATGATGCTGCCCGCCATGGTGGTCAAAGAACCCAGATCGCGGGCACTGGCCGCTTTTTCGAGCGATTCGAACACCACAGCGGCCTCGCGCGCCTGCTTGACCTGCCAATATCGCCAGCCATTGAAGCCGGCGTAGATGAGCAATCCGATGGTGACAACGGTGGTGATGAAGCCGCCAAATTTGTCCCAGAAGGCCTTGAGGTTGGCCAGTTGTTCCTGCTCCTGCAGGTCGAGGTCATGACGGTTCACTCGTCGTCCTCCCCTTCTTCGTCGGTAAACAGCAGGCTGTAAAGGGCATCAGCCAGATCATCCTGTGCAAATTGCAGTTGTTCGGATTCGCCGCGCAGCAACTTGACGGTTGCAGTGCCCGCTTTCAGTTCGTCTTCGCCGAGAATGACAGCCACAGGCGCGCCGCTCTGGTCGGCCCGCTTCATCTGGCTTTTCAGGCCGGTGCTGCCGGCATGCAAAACAACGTTCAAGCCGGCGTCGCGCAGTTGCTCGGACAGGCTGAACGCACGGCGACGACCGTCTTCGTTCTGGTAGACCATGTAGACATCCACCTCGACCGGCAAATCGTCAGTACGCGATTCCATCCACAGTTCCAGCAGACGTTCCAGCCCGATGGCGAAGCCCACTGCCGGCGTCGGTTTGCCACCTATCATGCCCAGCAGACCGTCGTAACGCCCGCCACCGCAGATGGTGCCTTGCGACCCGAGTTTATCGGTGATCCACTCAAACACGGTGAGGTTGTAGTAGTCCAAGCCACGTACCAACCGCGGATTGATGGTGTATTCGATGCCGCAGTCACGCAGCAGACGCTGTACGCCATCGAAGTGCGCTCGCGACTCCTCGCCGAGGAAGGCGTCCAGCCTGGGCGCTGCATTCACCAGATCTTGCATGTCCGGATTCTTGGTATCCAGAATGCGCAACGGGTTGCTGTGCAGACGGCGCTGTGCGTCTTCGTCCAGCAGACTGCTGTTGGCGGTGAAATAATCGATCAGGCTCTGACGGTGAGCCTGTCGCTCAGCCGCAGACCCAAGACAATTGATTTCAAGCCGCACGCCCTGCAGACCCAGATCCAGCCACAGACGGTTGAGCATGACGATCATCTCGGCATCCACATCAGGACCTGCAAAACCCAGCGCCTCTACGTCAAGCTGGTGAAACTGCCGGTAGCGACCGCGCTGGGGACGCTCGTGCCGGAAGACGGGACCCATGGAATAGATGCGCTGGGGCGCTGCATACGTGAGGTTGTGTTCGATGACGGCACGGGCAATGCCTGCCGTGAACTCCGGACGCAAGGTCAACTCATCACCGTTCAGACGGTCAACGAAACTGAACATCTCTTTTTCGACG
>SXZD01000095.1 GCA_005788065.1 Burkholderiales bacterium | reverse complement strand
TACAACAACTACAAGCTCACCAACAAGAGCCTGAAGTATGCGGACATCATCAAGCCCGGTCATGTCAATCAGGATCTGGTGCGCTATGAACTGCACCGCGTGTGGGTTGTGGAAGGTACGCTGAAGCCCGGCTCACGTCATATTTATGGCAAGCGCGTGTTCTACATCGATGAGGACAGCTGGTCCATCCTCCACTCCGACCAGTTCGACGGTAAAGGCGAACTGTGGCGCGTGCGTGAAGTGTTTGCAATGCAGTTCTATGACGGTCTGGGCGTCGGCCCCGCCGGTGAGGTGCTGTATGACCTGCAGGCTCGCCGCTATCTGGCCGAGTCCTTCACCAACCAGGAAAAGCCCCTGCAGTTTGGTGTGAAACTGAAAGCGTCCGACTTCTCCACGGATGCGCTGCGCAGAGCGGGTAACTGATGCCCGCAGGCCGATTCCCCCGATGGGGAGTCGGCCGATCCACTGCAACACAGCATGACTGCATGTTTGCAATTCTGAAATTCTGCAACTTCGTATTACCGCGATGCCGAGAACAACTATGCGACCATTGATGACACGCGTCACCACGCTGGCGGCGCTGCTTGCTGTGGGTGCCCTGCCGGGTGCCTATGCGCAGCAGGAAGCCAAGCTGGCCAAAGACCCCCTGAATATCGCGGCCCCCATGATTCCGAAGGCCGCCACCAACACCATGCTGGGAGCGACAACCGCCGGCAATCGTCTGGTGGCTGTGGGTGACCGTGGCGTCATCATCACCTCAACAGATGACGGTGCAAGCTGGGCGCAGTCCAAGGTGCCCGTATCCATTACGCTGACTGCGGTGCGTTTTGCCAATCCGACACTCGGCTGGGCTGTGGGTCATGATGGCGTTGTGCTCAACACCACCGATGGCGGGCTGAACTGGACGCGTCAACTCGACGGCAATGGCATCAACCCGCAGATGATTGCCGCAGCCAAGACCAAAATGGAAGCAGCCCAAGCGGCCGCTGATGCAGCGCCTGCCGCCAAAAAAGAAGCCGCCATGGAAGCGCTGGACAACGCCACGCGGCTGTTTGACGACACCGAAGCCGGTGCGCGTTTCGGCCCTTCACGTCCGCTGCTTGATGCATGGTTCAAGGATGCAAACACTGGCTATGTGGTGGGTGCCTACGGGCAATTGCTCAAGACCACCGATGGAGGCAAGAGCTGGAATTACATCGGTGCAGGCATCAACAATTTTGAATCGCTGCATTACAACGCACTGACCGGTACACAGGACGGCAAGGTGATTGTGGTGGGTGAGCAGGGCCGTGTGTATCTGTCGCGCGATGAGGGCGCCACGTGGAAAGAGTTGCCCACCGGTTACAAGGGTCATTTGTATGGCGCCATTGCCACACGTTCCGCATCCGGTGCGGATGTGATCGTGGCTTACGGTTTTCGCGGCAATATTTTCCGGCTTGAAGGCAATGGCACGCAGTGGACGCAAGTCGATTCGGGTACCAAGGAAAGTCTGGTCGGTTCGTTTGTGACACCGGCCGGATTCATCGTGCTGGTGGACCAGGTGGGTCGCATCATCGTCAGTGCTGATCAGGGCAAAACCTTCATCGAGTTCATGAAAACAAGTCTGCCGGCAGTGACCGGTCTCACATTCAACGCTGGACAGAGCAAAGTTGCGCTGCCCGGCAAGGGCGGAGTCAAGATGTTTGACTTTGCCAAACAGGCCAAGTGACAGGGTGCGAAATCATGAGTAAAGACAAATCAGTCCAGGATCACGATGTCGATCTCGCCCATCATGAGGGGGTTGGCAAAGTGGAAGCCTTTTTTGAAAAAATTCTGTTCAGCCGCCGCCCTTTGGTGCTGGTGTTTTTTGCGTTCATGTCGGTCATCATGTTGTGGCAGGCCGCGCTTCTGAAGCCCGATGCCAGCTTTCAGAAAATGGTGCCTGCATCCCACCCCTTCATTGCAAACTATCTGAAGTTTGAAAACGAACTGCGCCCGCTCGGTAACGTGCTGCGCGTCACCGTTGAAAACACAGAAGGCGATATCTATGACGCGGAATATCTGGATACGCTGAAAAAGATTTCGGATGAGGTGTTCTACATCCCGGGTGTGGACCGCGGCAACATGAAGTCGCTGTGGACACCGAACGTCATGTGGCGCGAGGTGACAGAAGACGGTTTGCGTCTGGGTCCCATCATCGGCCAGGGTTTTGCCGGAACACCTGAAGAGTTGGTGAAAGTGCGTGAGAACGTGGCGCGTTCAGGTCGTATCGGTTCGCTGGTGGCCAACAACGAGCGTTCGAGTGTGATTCTGGCCCCGCTGCTCGAAGTGGATCCGGAAACCGGCGAAAAGCTGGAATACGGCAAACTCGGACAGAAGCTGGAAGAGCAGGTTCGCAAACAGTATCAGACCAAAAAAATCCAGATCCACATCACCGGTTTTGCCAAGGTGGTGGGCGACCTGATTGATGGTGCAAAAGGCATCGTGCTGTTTTTTGCCATGACCTTCGTCATGACCATCATTTTGCTGTATGGCTATTCACGCTGCTGGCGCTCCACGTTTGCAACAGTGTTCTGCTGTTCGCTGGCTGTGATCTGGCAATTGGGTACGGTGCGCATGCTGGGTTTCGGCATGGACCCCTATGCGATTCTGGTGCCCTTCCTGACCTTCGCAATCGGCGTGAGCCACGCGGTGCAGAACATCCGGACCATGGCCGCAGAACGCTATGCCGGTCGTAGCACCATGGATTCGGCCAAGGCCACTTTCCGTCTGCTGTTCCTGCCCGGCACCATTGCGCTGCTGTGCGACGCGGTGGGTTTCTCCACGCTGCTGATCATCGATATCGGCGTGATCCGTGAGCTGGCCATCAGTGCCTCGGTCGGTGTGGCTGTGATCATCTTCACCAAGATGTTCCTGCTGCCGGTGCTCATGTCATATACCGACGTGTCCAAAAGCTGTCTGGCGCAGGTAGCTAAACAAGCCAACAGCCCGCACACGCTGGCTCGCAAGATCTCCGGTTTCGCAGAACCTGATAAAGCCAAGAAGTTGCTGCTGATTACATTGGCTGCAACGGTGGTGGGTTTTGTGATTTCGCGCGATCTGAAAATCGGTGACCTGAACCCCGGTGCACCCGAATTGCGACCCACATCGCAGTACAACAAGGACGTTGCGTTCCTGACGGCCAACTATTCCACCAGCTCGGACGTGTTTGTGGTCATGGTGACCACGCCGGTGGGCGAATGCGGATCGTATCCCGTAGCCTCTGCCGTTGACCGCTTCCAGGGTGAAATGGAAAACATTGCCGGTGTGGAATCGAGCGTATCGCTGTTTACCGTGATGAAGGCCATCATCAGCGCCAACAACGGTGGTAACCCCAAGTGGAACGCCATCACGCGCGACCGCTTTGTGGCCAACGGTGCACACCGTAACATTCCGACCGAGCTGTACAACCCGGAATGCTCAATGACGCCAGTCATTTTGTTCCTGTCCGACCACAAGGCTGAAACACTGACCCGCGTGGTGAAAGCCATCAACACCTATGCAGCAGAAAACGATACCGATGATGTGAAGTTCATCATGGGTGCCGGCAACTCCGGTATTGAGGCGGCCACCAACATCGTGGTGCACAAGGCTGATCGCATCATGTTGATTCTGGTGTTTGCGATCGTGGGTCTGCTGGTGTGGTGGGAGTTCAAGTCGCTCAAAGTCACCATCTGCCTGATGCTGCCGCTGTATGTCACCACCGTGTTGTGCGAGGCGCTGATGGTTGCGCTGGGCCTGGGCGTGAAAGTGGCCACCTTGCCGGTGGTCGCGCTCGGTGTGGGTATCGGTGTGGACTACGGTATCTACATCTACAACCGGCTTGAAGGCTTCCTGGAAGAGGGCATGCCCCTGAAAGAAGCGTATTTCGAAACCCTGAAGACTACGGGTGTCGCTGTTGCGCTGACCGGTGTGACACTGGCGCTCGGTACGATTACGTGGGTGATGTCGGCCATCAAGTTCCAGGCGGACATGGGATTGTTACTTACCTTTATGTTCCTGTGGAACATGATCGGCGCAATCATCATGATTCCGGCTCTTATTACGGTTTTGAAGGTGGCAAAGTAGGTTTAACATTTTGGGACCGGGAATCACAGTCTTGAACCATGGTCCAAGCCACTACCCTGGTCGCCTGGTTGGGCGTCCAGGATTGCAGACACATCAAGGAACACGCCGCCGGCAAGGGCGGCGTGATTTTCTCAGCACTTGAGCAGACGGGCGCCACGCGCCTGGTGCTGCTGTCCGTGCTGCAACCCTCCCTGACTCACGCCTATCTTGAAGCGCTCAGCCTGGCATGGCCTGGCGAGATCGACCTGCATGCATTCGAGAGCGATGCCGTCGAGATGGCCAGCCTGTGGCCCTGGGCGCAGCAGGCGATTGAATCGTCATTACCCGTTTTTGAGTCGACCGAACCGGGGCATGAACCCGCGTTTCTGCTCGGTACCGCATTGCCTGCCTGTCAGGCTGTGTTTCTGGCGCACGGCATGAGTGGTGCACCGTGTCGCTTGATTGAAGCGCGTCGCGACGGGGTGTTGCAGGGTGTTGCCGTGCCGCGAATTGTGGTGGGTTCGCCGACACAGGACGATGGGTCCGCTGTGATCGAGGCGTCCGATGTGACCGAGGCGTCCGATGTGACCGAGGCATCTGAGATGCCTGATGTATCCGAGGTGCCCGATGCCACGGATTGGGGCGTCGAGGAAGTGGCGCTTCAGCCGGTGCGCGATCTGGAGTTTCCCGAACATCTGGATGACGATCTGGTGTCCGCAGGCGAGCACGCGGATGGTTCGTCAGACGATGACGTGCAGTCAACGGCAGCAGATACTGCCGGGGAACCTCAGATTGAATTGCTGAGCGAAGACACCAGCGAATGGAATGTGGAAGAGGTTGCACTCAAGCCGGTGACGGACCTTGAGTTTGATGCAGCGGTGGGAGAGGAGACTGCTGAGTCGATGGATGCAGATTTTGATCTCGCCGTTCCGGATCAACCTGCTGCTGTGAGCGAACCCGCATTGGAAGAATCCGCACCGCCACTGGATGCTGATTTTGCAACGGCAGCATTGGAAGAATCCGCACTGCCACTGGATGCTGATTTTGCAACGGCAGCATTGGAAGAGCCTGCACCTGCTTCGGATGATATGAAGCTGGATTTTCCGGATGTGTCCGGCGATGCGCTTGATTTCGATGCGGAGCTGGACAAGATCGGATCGCTTTCGGCAGAAATGCCGGAGAAGGTTGATGAGATTGAACGCCTGCAGGCAGAATTCGCTGCTGCTGAAGCGACGACCGAAGCTACCGCAGATGTACTGTCGGATTTTGAAGCGCTGGCGGATGACGCGCCTGAACAATCATCAGACCCTGAGTTGCCGGGTGATTTTGATGTATCAGCAAAAGCTGATGAAAGTGCATCCATCGACCAGGATCCGTTTGAGGCTGCAAAGGCGGCATTGTCCGATGATCTGCCCGGTGATGTGTCTGATGATCTGTCCGGTTTTGAGCCCGGCAGTGAGTCCGGCAGTGATTTTGATGCATCAGTAAAAGCTGATGAAAGCGCATCTATCCATCAGGATCCGTTCGAGGCCGCACAGGCGGCTCTGGCCGAGCCCGCAGTCGAATCACCCAAAGCGTCTGCACCGCATGCAACGCCATGGCCCTATGCTTCCGAGTCGCTGTCGGTGCTCGTTCGCCGCGCAGATACAGTTGCCGCCACACCTTCGCCCGTTCTCATTCTGGGTGAAGCCGGCAGCGGAGGACGTTTGCTGGCCACCCGCATCCACGAACGCAGTGACCGCAAGCAAGCCTCCATCATTCTGGCGGATCTGGCCGCCATACATACCGATGCGCAGGGTGCTGAACTCTGGGGCGAATCCGAATTGATGACCGGTGCCCATACCGCCGGATATGTCGAGCTGGCACAGGGCGGAACGCTGCTGCTGGCGGGCCTTGAGTTGATGACGCCCCTGGTTCAAAGCCAGTTGCTCAACCTCATCGTGCGTGGCGACTATATGCCGATTGGCGCGCAGGATCCGGTGCCGGCCAACGTGCGTGTGATCGCAGTGGCGTCCGATACGCTGCTGTCCGAATTGAAAGCAGGGCGGTTCAACCGCCAACTGTTTGACCAGTTTGGCCGCGGCCTTCTGACCATCCCGGCGTTGCATAAGCGACAGCAGGACCTGCCTGCTTTGCTGGACGCGATGTGGTTTCACATCCGCGACACCGAGTCGCGCGCCATGGGCTTGTCTGAAGATGCACGGCAGTGGTTGGTGCGGCATGGATTTACCGGAACAGTGCGCGACCTTGAACTGGCTTTGCGTCGCGCCGTATTGTGGACACGGGAGGATGAAGTGAACGCTGATACGCTGAAAGAATCGCTGGCGCTGGCCAGCATTCCGGAGGCCGTCGCTGATTGCAGTCAGGCGATACAGGCCGGTTTCAGTCTGAAGGACGTCGTGTTCTCGGTCACCAAGCATTTCGTGCATCAGGCCCTCGTGCAATCGGCCTATGATCTGGATGAAGCGGCAGCATTGCTTGGCGTGGCTGACAGTCAGGCCCTGCTCGGGTGGATGGCGCGCGTGGACATTGTGCTGCCTCGCAATCTGGATGAGGCAGCCAAGGCCATGCCACAGTCCACCTTCGACAGTGTCAGTGACGAGTTTGTCAGTGGTCAGGCCGGTGCAGACGTGGCGCAGGCAGAAATGCCGGAGCAAACGGCGGCAGGTGATAGCGACATCGCTGCACTGGCAGCACAGATCGATTTCTGAAGCGTTCGCCTGACCATCAGCATTCCCGCTAGAATGTCCCCTCCATCGACATGATCGACACGAGAGGAGGCGTCCATGCCGCAACAGGACATGACCCGCGAAGAATGGCAGTTGCGTGTCAACCTTGCTGCCACCTACCGGCTGGTTGCGCTCTATGGCTGGGACGACCTCATTTTCACGCACATCTCTGCCCGCGTACCGGGCCCCGAGGTGCATTTTCTGGTCAATGCCTACGGCATGATGTTTGATGAGATCACCGCCAGCAGTCTGGTCAAGGTGGATCTGGCCGGCAACAAAGTCTCCGATTCGCCCTACGATATCAACCCCGCCGGCTTTACCATTCACAGCGCCATCCACGAAGCGCGGGACGATGCGCATGTGGTGATGCACTTGCACACCAATGCCGGTGTGGCCGTCAGCGTGCAGGAAAACGGACTGTTGCCGCTGTCGCAAACCAGCCTGTTTCCGCTTTGCACGCTGTCTTATCACGACTATGAAGGCGTGGCGCTCTATCCCGAAGAAAAGGCACGCCTGGTGAAAGATCTGGGACGCACCTCCAACATGATTTTGCGCAATCATGGTCTGCTCACGGTGGGTAAGGACTGCGCTGACGCATTCCTCAAAATGTACATATTCAACCGCGCCTGCGAAATCCAGTTGATGGCGCAAAGCGGTGGCAGCACGTTGCGTACATTGCCGCAAAGCATGATTGACAATATTCGTGAACAATTCCGCATGGTGACCAACAATTCCGGCGCAGCATTGGCATGGCCCGGTTTGTTGCGTAAACTCGACCGCCAATGCCCGGGTTATGACCGTTGATACCCAGCCAAAGCCGACAATAAAAAAGCAACACGGAGACACGCATGAAGTTTTTGACACCCAATGACCAGATGTTCCTGCTGTTGGAACGGCGCAATCAGCCAATTCACGTGGGCGGTCTGATGCTGGTGCGTCCGCCTGAGGGGCAAACCCAGCAGTTCATTGATGAATATGTACGACTGGCCAAGGACAACCCGCAGGCGCAGCCTCCTTTTAACCAGCGGCTGAGTTACCGTTTTGGTATGCCCTGCTGGATCGAAGACAAAGAGTTCGATCTGGAATCGCACTTTTTCCATCTGTCTCTGCCCAAGCCCGGTCGCATCCGTGAATTGCTGGCATTGGTGTCCAAGCTGCACAGCGGGCAGTTGGACCGCGCCAAGCCGCTGTGGGAGAGTTATCTCATCGACGGTCTGGAAGACGGTCGTGTGGCCATCTACAACCGGATTCACCATGCACTGGTCGATGGCATTGCAGCCATGCGCATGTTCCAGCGTGCCATGTCCGAAGACCCCAATGAGCGCGGCATGCCCCCGTTCTGGGCGCGTCCGCCGGCACGCCGGACCCGCAGCACGCCAGAGGAAGCCGGCACGCTGGCAAAGCTCATGGACGTGGTGGGTCTGGTCAAAAGCCAAGCTGGCACCATGCCCACCGTGGTGAAAGAAGTGGCCCGTTCACTCTGGCAGGCGCGTAGCGACCCCGATTATGTGTCGGTGTTCCAGGCGCCCGTCACGCCCATGAATACCCGCATTTCGGGATCGCGCCGCTTTGCAGCGCAGTCATGGAGCCTTGACCGCATCAAGGCTGCCGGCAAGCGTCTGAACGTCACACTGAACGACGTGGTGATGGCCATGACCGCCGGTGCCTTGCGGCGCTATCTCATCGACATGGACAAGCTGCCAGCCAAGCCCATGGTGGCCATGATTCCGGTCTCACTGCGCCGTGACGAGTCCGATTCCGGCAATCAGGTGGGGCTTGTGCTGGCCAATCTGGGTACCAACGAACCATCTGCTTCGCAGCGCCTGAAAATCATCCATGACTCGATCGAGACCAGCAAACGTCGATTCGCCAGCATGACGCAGCAGGAAATCATGAATTATCTGGCCACCGTCATGGGTATCAATGGCGTGAACATACTGACCGGCATCGCGCCGAGCTGGCAGGCTTTCAACGTCGTGGTGTCCAACGTGCCGGGGCCCAAGAATCGCCTGTATTTCAACGGCGCGGAAATTGAGGGTGTGTATCCGGTGTCCATCGTCATTGACGGGCAGGCACTGAACATCACGCTCAACAGTTATGCCGACAAGCTCGAGTTTGGCCTGATTGCCTGCCGTCGCTCGCTGCCCAGCATGCAGCGCCTGCTGGCCTATCTGGAAGAGTCTCTGGTGGAAATCGAGAGCATTCCGGTCTGAAAGCGCTTGGCCTCAGCTTTTTGCCGGTGGCACTGAGGCCTGCGATTCGTCGGACGCGACGCTGCTGACCGAAGCGTTGTCTGGATGCCCGCCATTCGGATGACCTTCGGTTGTCTGTCCGCCCTGTTGCTGCTGTATGCCCAGACTCCATTCGGCCAGATCGGCCTCAGCCGGAGCATTTTCCACCAGATGGGAAATGACGCGGGACAGCCTGTCATCGATGAATTTGTTGATGGAGCCTTCCAGCGAACGGGAGATCTCCGATTCGAGCGCCGACATGACCAGCGGACGGATCTTCCATAGCAGCTTGGCCAGCTTCTGCATGTCTTCTGCCGGGGGCAATGCATCTCCGTATTTGTCCAGCACGTCTACAAACAGCGCCACAGCCTTGTCGGTGAGGCGGTTCAGTTCGGTACGCACCTCGACAAACAATTCGAGCAGACGACCCAGTGGCAGCCCGGCTTTGGTGATTTCAACACCGAGTTGCAGGATGTTGGGGTTGTTGGATTTGTAGCCGATACCGTCGGCCTGCAGCAGGCCCAGCTGCAGCGCTGTTTCGAGCACGGGTTTGTGCACTTTGCCGCCAAACAGCAGAGCCAGTTGCGCGAGGTTGTAGTGCTTGGGTTTCTGCGAGCTCCAGGGGCTGGCAATCGCGCTCATCAGTCCCAGCAACTGGCGGATGTCGTGCCCGCTTTCAACGGCCTTGATGAGTTCCTGGATGTTGCCCAGTGTGTAGCCGCGGGCAAGTAACTGGCCGATGAGACGCAGACGCTCGAGGTGGTCCTGGTTGTAGATGCCCACACGGCCGCGTTTGAGCGGCGGTGCCAGCAGGCCGCGGTCCTGGTAGGTAATCCACATACCGCGATGATTTATGGCGGTATGTTGTCAACGACTAGTGG
>SXZD01000094.1 GCA_005788065.1 Burkholderiales bacterium | reverse complement strand
GAGTCCCGCCAAGGCAAAATCCACCGCCACGAAGACTGGGGCCGTCGCCAACTGGCATACCCCATCCAGAAACTGGCCAAGGCACATTACGTGCTGCTGAACATCGAGTGCGACCAGCAGACGCTGGAAGACCTCGAGCACGCTTTCAAATTCAACGACGCCGTGCTGCGTCACCTCACGGTTACCACCAAGAAGGCTGAAACTGCACCGTCGCCCATGATGAAAGAAGTCCAGCGCGAGCAGGAACGCAAAGCTGCCGCCGCAGCTGCAACCACCACTGAAGGTGGTTCCGAAGAGTAAGCGCTGCACCGGCGCTGCGCATCCGTGCGCGGTGCCTTGGTGTGTTTCAGGTCGTTCATGCAGTCGCCTGCAGATGTGAATCGGGTCGGGTGTAACAAGTGAGACAACAGTGAACCAGTTCACGCTCACAGCCGGGATCGTCGAAAGACAGCCCGTGCGATACACCCCGGCAGGCGTTCCGGTTGCAACCCTCACGTTGGCGTATGCCGGCGATGAGATGGAGGCGGGCAGTTTGAGGCAGTTGCGCTTCGAAATGCCGGCGATTGCAATCGGTGACACAGCGTTGGCTGTGCAGCGGGTCGACATGGGAACAAGCGTAGTTTGGAAAGGTTTTCTGGCACCGAAAAAACAGGGCTCAAAGCAGCTCGACTTTCATATCACCGCCTTCGAATGCGAGAGCATGACGGGTTGATGATGCGATGAACGCGAGCTGAACCGGTGAGCGACTGGTGCGGCGCTGGTATGTAAAGAAATTTCAGGAGAATACACATGGCATTCGGACGCAAAGCAGGTGACCGCAAAGGTCGCCGTCCCCAACAGAACCCGCTGTTCAAGCGCAAAAAGTTCTGCCGTTTTACCACCGGTGGCGTTGAAACCATCGATTACAAAGACATCGAAACGCTGAAGGATTTCATCAGCGAAAACGGCAAGATCATGCCGGCGCGCATCACGGGCACCAAGGCCCACTATCAGCGCCAGCTCGATACCGCCATCAAGCGTGCGCGCTTCCTGGCCCTGCTGCCCTATACCGACAACCACTGATTCACTGAGGCTTAAAAATGGAAGTCATTCTGCTCGAAAAAGTTGCCAATCTGGGTCAGCTCGGTGATGTAGTCCGTGTCAAAGACGGCTACGCTCGCAACTACCTCATCCCCAACGGTCAAGCCCGCCGCGCCACCACCGTGGCCAAGCAGGAATTTGAAGCGCGCCGCGCCGACCTGGAAAAAGCCGCTGCTGAAAAGCTGGCCGCTGCCCGTGCCGAAGGCGAGCGCGTTGCCAGCGCCACGCTGCACGTGGTTGAAAAATCTGCTGTTGACGGTCGTCTGTTCGGTTCCGTAACCAACACGACCATCGCCGAAGCGCTCAAGCAGCAAGGTTTCAAGGTCGAGAAAGCCATGGTGCGCATGCCCGACGGCCCCATCAAGCTCGCTGGTGAACACACCGTCACCATCGCTCTGCACACCGACGTTGTGGTCGACGTGAAGGTGGTCGTGGAAGGCGATACCAACTGATTTAACCATTTGATTCACAACCCGGCTTAATTGGCGGGTTTTGATGGGTTTTATCTGACGGTCACCCCATGGGTGGCCGTTTTCTTTTGGTGTACGCTGTCGCTCATCTGAACTGCTGCTTCGGCGCGAGCGACCATGTCCGTCGACCCTTTGCAAAAACTGTTGGGTATGACACCCGTCCTCAAAGGCATGAGCCTTGATGACGTGCGACGCTTATTTTCTGTGGCTCAGCGCGTGAACTGGAAGGGTGGCCAAGAGGTTTTTGTAGAAGACGAGGTCGGCCGCGACATGTACATCCTGTGCGGCGGCACCATGAGCGTGTGGCTGTCTGCCGCGGGCAAGGGCAATCCGGTCGCCATCCTCAAGCCGGGCGACAATTTTGGCGAAATGGCTTTGGTGGGCAATGGCAAGCGCACGGCCAACGTGCTGGCGCTGGATGACTCTTACGGTATCCGTATCAACTCGCAGACACTGGATAAAATTCCCAACGTCGGTCTTCAGTTGTTCCGCAACATTGCCAGTGGGTTGACCCGCAGGCTGGTTGAAAGCAACCATCAGGTGGCAGCCCTGCAATCGGGGCAATCCGTGCCCAAACTCGCAACGCTTGCCACCACGGTGGACGCGGCAGAGGCGCGCAATGCGGAGAACGATCAAAAAGAGCTTGAAAATGCCACCTCCAACGTCTCGACATTGCCGTTGGCGTCGCACCTGATACCGGAAGCAATTGCCAAGTATGGCAATCTCGATGACATCATCAAACGGATGAATGCCGAACGATCCAGTGAAACATTCAAGCGTTTGCAGGCAGATCCGGGAGAATGGGTGCTGTATCAAACCTTGCTGGCGCAGGCCGAGGTCAATGACAAGGAAGACCCTTTGAAGGTGTTGGCTGCGTGGCTGAAGAACCGGCCAGACTGGGTGGTTGGCGACTTCGGTTGTGGTGCCCGCCGTCTTGGCACCTTGATTGAAAACAGCATTATCGCCATGGACTATGTGGCCTGCGACCCATCCGTGCTGGCCTGCGATATGGCGCATACCAATCAGGGCGAACAGACGCTGGATGTCGCTGTTTTCGTCAACGCTGTCATGGGCACCAATTTCCCGGACTATTTCAAGGAAGCCTTCCGTCTGCTCAAGTTTGGCGGTCACCTTAAACTGGCTGAAAAAACGCGTCTGTGGGCGCACAACAAGGCCAAGCCCATCACGGATGGTTTGGCTGCTGCAGGTTTCCGTCTGCTGCGTCAGCCGACCATCGGCGCCAATTATTTCTATATCGACGCGTTCAAGGATCAGATCAACTAACCCCATCCCCGATCAATTCGATCACATTCCATAGGGTGGTTTCGCACATTGCAGTGATAAAATAGAGTGCCACGCTCGAGGGTTCGAGGGTGGCATTTTTTCTTACGCATTCTGTACGGTTTCCCCATGTCAAACGAATTCCAGGACCCCGCTCTGGCGGCATTGCGCACGCCGCCGCATTCCATCGAATCCGAGCAATCGGTGATCGGTGGTCTTTTGCTGGACAACAATGCGTGGGACCGGGTGGCTGACATCATTCGGGCGGATGACTTCTATCGCTACGATCATCGCCTGATCTTCGAGCACATCGTCAAGCTGATAGACCGTTCGCGGCCGGCGGACGTCATCACGGTATACGAAGCCTTGCAGACCTCCGGCAAAGCGGAAGAGGTGGGCGGGTTGAGTTATCTGAATGCAGTGGCCCAGTACACGCCATCTGCATCCAATATCCGTCGCTATGCCGAGATCGTGCGCGACAAGGCAGTCTTGCGTCGCTTGGTGACCGTGAGTGATGAAATCTCGACGACGGCCTTAAACCCTCAGGGGCGTGACACCAAAACCATTCTGGACGAAGCCGAAGGCAAAATTTTCAAGATTGCCGAAGAGGGGGCGCGGGGAACGGCTGGGTTCCAGGAACTGCAGCCCGTACTGGCCAAGGTGGTGGAGCGCATCGACGAACTCTACAGCCGCAATTCGGACAACGACATTACCGGCATCCCGTCCGGTTTCGCAGACCTGGATGGCAAGACGTCCGGTCTGCAACCCGGCGACCTCATCATCGTGGCGGGGCGTCCGTCCATGGGTAAAACTGCATTCAGCCTGAACATTGGCGAGCATGTGGCGGTAGATGCCGGTTTGCCTGTCGCGGTGTTTTCCATGGAAATGGGCGCGGAGCAGTTGGCCATGCGTCTGTTGGGCTCGGTTGGCCGTTTGGATCAGCACCGTCTGCGCACGGGCAAGCTGAACGATGAAGACTGGCCACGCCTGACCAATGCGGTTTATAAAATGCAGGACGCGCAGTTGTTCATTGATGAGACCCCTGCTTTGTCGCCGACAGAATTGCGGGCTAGGTCGAGACGTCTGGCACGCCAGTGTGGAAGACTGGGGCTGATCATCATCGACTATCTGCAGTTGATGGGATCAAGTTCTCCGGGCGAAAACCGGGCGACTGAAATTTCGGAAATTTCGCGATCGCTGAAAGCCTTGGCGAAAGAGTTAAGCTGCCCGGTCATCGCCCTGTCTCAGTTGAACCGATCGCTGGAGCAAAGACCGAACAAGCGGCCAGTCATGTCAGACTTGCGGGAATCGGGCGCCATTGAGCAGGATGCGGACGTTATCTTGTTCATTTACCGCGATGAGGTTTACAACCCGGATTCGCCTGACAAAGGCACGGCGGAGATCATCATCGGCAAGCAACGTAATGGTCCGATAGGTACGGTGCGGGTGACGTTCCTGGGGCAGTTCACCAAATTCGAAAACTACACGGGCGCGCAGCCGGGGGACATGTACTGACGAGCGTTTTTTGTGGCTTCGGCGGTCAGTGCGCAGGTGGCATGGGGGGCGGTACGTCTTGGGCGTTCGTCGTTGCTCCGGCGGTTCTCCCGCAAAAATTGCGCTCCTCAACGTTAGCATCCTCCGAGCCCCGTCTTCGCGGGGCCTCGGTCCTTCGCGGATCAGTGATCCGCTGCGGAACGGGTGCCGCACGGTCGGGCGCAATTTTTCGGATGCGATCCGGCGGAGTCAACTT
>SXZD01000093.1 GCA_005788065.1 Burkholderiales bacterium | reverse complement strand
GGGATTGAAGACGATCTTCATCCTTGATGGCCGAGTTTTCCTGGGCAAAACCAGCACGCAGTGTAAGGCGCTTGGCATACTTGTAGTTACCACCAATCGCATAACGGTTGGTTACCTGGAAGCGCTGACGGGGGTTCTGAATGATGGCACCGTCTGCCGTTGTGAACTTGACTTCAGTATCGGTAAAGTCCTCACGCAGCCATGATGCCATCAGATCCAACTTGGGCGTAAACGAGTGGAACACAGACATGTTCAACTCTGACGGCAACGTAATACGCTGTCGGACTTCCTGAAAATTGTTCAGCAATACCGCCTGCTCCGGAGGAACAGCCGCACGCAGTTGACCACCCTCCTGCAATGCAGCGGGTACCTGGTTGATGACCAACTGACCCTGGTTTTCAAATGTCGTTTTGGGTCGGTAACCAAAGCCTACGCGTGTGCGCTCGGAAGGCTCCCACAAACCACCGATTTGACCGTTGACCGCCCAGCCATATACCGTGATGCGGATGCTGGTTTCTTCCTCATTCGCACCAATCTGGCTTTGCAGGAGTCCTTCCGAAGCCCCCAAACCCTGCTGCGCTGCCGAACGGCTGACTGCGCTGCGGAAGTTCAGGCGCGCGCGGATCGATGTGAACATGCGCTCATAACCAAATGCGCCACCAATAGACAATGTCGGTGTGAGCTTGTAACCCACGCCGCTACTCAATCGAACCACCTTCAGGTCAGTGCTCTCCGCTTGTGTTCGACCAGGACTGTCGGAAGGAAACCGGACGATCAAACCACTGGAGCCACTGACACCAAAACCCAGTACCGTGCGTTCGTTCAGCGGGATGGCAGCAAAGTTGAATGGAATGGCCACTCGAGCGGGCCTGTCGCGCTCAAATCGTTGACCGGGCGCGCCGCTGACTCGGGTGCCATTGGCAGTGCCGCAGTTCGTTCCGGGCGTCCTGGACGCAGCCTGCTGCTCCGCTTGGTTGTTCTTCTCAAAATTGGCATTCTCGCAAGGAGGAGTCGAACTGTTGGTGTAAGGCGTGGATAGTTGTGCCACCAGCAAACCACCAACCAGTTCCGCGCGCTTGAAACGCGTGAGGGCTGCGGGGTTCCAGTAGTACACAGACGCATCTTCGGCCGCAGAACTCATGCCCGCGTAAGAATTACCCAGACCGCTGGCGCCCTGTTCAGTAAATGATGTACCCCCCGCCAGTGCATCTGTCGTGTGCAACAGACCAATGTTTGCAATGGCCGCGGCGACCGCAATTTTCAGCGGCTTCTTCATGTATGTGTCTCCTCGAGCTCTTTGTTTCGTGTGTCACCCGGTAGGCCGGGGCGCCGTGTATATCTTGTCGAGCGTTCGAAATGCTAAATGATTCGTGCGATTCCGTCTATTGTCTGATACCGATCTTTCACAAAAAAAGTGACAATCCATTCGAATTTGATGGAAATTAAACCTTCGGGCAGCTCATGGCCTGCCCCACTCATCCTGCGCTGAGACAGTAAGTCCGGGCGGTCTCCAGAAAGCTGTCCAGGCTGCGTTGACGGGCGTCTTCATCCCAACCCAGTTCAACAGCCAGCAGATCTGCCACCCGGGGGGCCGCCTCCATGGCCGCTCGGGCATCCAGAAACAGAGCCCGGTGACGACGGGCCAGCACATCTTCCACCGAAGCAGCCATCTCCTGCTGGGCAAAGAAGCGCACCATGGCCACTGTCAGGTCCAGACGCGGATTGATGCGGTCGCGACCGCCCGGGGCCGCCTCAACCGATGCCCGGTCCGACCCCAGCGGGTCCATCGGCGCTACCTGTTCGATCAAACGGGCGGGCTGTGCGGTAGCACCATGTAACAGCAGGGTTTCAGTCTGTGACTTTCGCTTGGCCAGACGTGCCACCTTGATGGCTTTGTCGATGACCTCTTCGGCCATGGCGCGATAAGTCGTCCACTTGCCACCGGTGATAGTGATCAGACCCGAGCGTGAAACCCGGATGGCATGCTCGCGCGAAATGCCGGACGTGCCTCCCTCGTCTTCACCCTCTTTCACCAGCGGACGCATGCCGACGAACACACTGAGCACATCGGCGCGCGTGGGCTTTTTCTCCAGAATGGTGGCGGCTGTCGACAAGATGAACTCCACTTCGTCCTCCAAGGCACGCGGCTCATAGGGCGCATCCTCACGCGGGGTATCGGTGGTACCCAGCACAGTTTTACCGTACCAAGGCACCACGAACAACACGCGACCGTCCTCTGTCTTGGGCACCAGCAGGGCATGATCGGAAGGCAGGAAAGAACGGTCCACCACCAGATGCACGCCCTGACTGGGGGCTAGCATGGGTTTGGTGGCCGGGTAGTCCATGCGGCGAATATCGTCCACCCACACGCCGGTAGCGTTAATGACGGTTTTGGCCAGCAGTGTCAGGTCTGTCTGCTGCGCAGGATGCTGGATGACGACACCGGCCACCCGTTCACCGTCTTTGCCCTGCTCTTTGTGCAACCCAGTCACGGGCATGTAGTTCACTGCATTGCCACCCAGATTGCACAAGGTGCGCAGCAGGCTGACAGCCAGTCGTGCATCGTCGAACTGGGCATCGTAGTACTGCACGCCACCGCGCAGATTGCCTCGCACCACCGTGGGCAGGAAAGACAGCGTATTGGCCACTGACAGCCAGCGGCTGCGGCCAATGCCCAGACGCCCTGCCAGAAAGTCGTAGACCACCATGCCCAACCAGTAAAACACCTTGTCGAACCAGCGGTAAGTGGGGATGACAAAAGACAGCGGACGCACCAGATGCGATGCATTGCGGGCCAGACGGCCCCGCTCCGCCAGGGCTTCGCGTACCAGCGACACATTGCCCTGTGCCAGATAGCGCACGCCACCGTGCACCAGCTTGGTGGAACGCGAACTGGTACCTTTGGCAAAGTCCTTGGCCTCCAGCACCAGCACGGACATGCCGCGCGATGCGGCATCCACGCCAGCCCCCAGGCCTGTGGCGCCACCGCCGATCACAATCACATCCCACTGACGGGCCCCGGCTGCATCATGCAGCAGACGCTCAAGCGCTTCGGCGCGACTAGGCAATTTCCCAACTCCTTGCACGTTCAACGGCACGGTGCCAGCGAGCGAGCATGGCGTCGCGCTGGTCACTGCCGATTTTGGGTTCAAATCGTTTCTGAATTTTCCAGTGCTGTCGCAGCTCACCGGTATCGCGGTAGATGCCCACCGCCAGACCTGCCAGATAAGCCACGCCCAGCGCAGTTGTCTCGGTCACATCGGGTCGCACCACCGGCACGCCCAGCATGTCGGCCTGCATCTGCATGAGCAGATCGTTGCGGGCTGCGCCGCCATCGACGCGAAGTTCGGCCAGACTGTTGGCGCCATCTTTTTGCATGGCGCTGACCAGGTCGACCGTCTGCAACGCAATCGACTCCAATGCTGCACGGGCAATATGCGACTGCGTGGTGCCTCGGGTCATGCCGATCAACGTGCCGCGTGCATAGGCGTCCCAGTGCGGAGCGCCCAAGCCTGCGAAGGCCGGCACGAGTACCACGCCGCCCGTGTCGGGCACCCGCATGGCCAGCTCTTCTACTTCCGCAGATGATTTGAACAACTGCAAACCGTCGCGCAGCCATTGCACCACGGCGCCGGCCATGAACACACTGCCCTCCAGCATGTAGGCCGTCTGACCCCGCATGCGCCAGCCAATGGTGGTCAACAGGCGCTGCGCTGAAGTCACTGGCTTGTCGCCGGTGTTGAGCAACATGAAGCAGCCCGTGCCGTATGTATTTTTTGCTTCGCCCGGCACAAAACAGGTCTGACCGAAAGTGGCGGCCTGCTGGTCACCCGCAGCAGCAGCAATCGGAATGGATCCGCCGAACAATTCGGGGTTGGTTTCTCCCACCACACCGCTGCTGTCTGTGACCTGGGGCAGCACCTGAGGCGGAATGCGCAACAGTGTGAGCAACTCATCGTCCCACTGCTGCGTGTTGATATTGAAGAGCATGGTGCGCGAAGCATTGCTGACATCCGTCACATGCACGCGGCCCGCTGTCAGGCGCCAGATCAGCCAGCTGTCGATAGTGCCGAATGCAAGCTCGCCCTTCTCTGCACGCACGCGCGCACCGGGAATGTTGTCCAGCATCCAGGCCAGCTTGGTACCGGAAAAGTAGCTGTCCACCTCAAGCCCGGTCTTGCTGCGGATCATCTCCGCATGCCCCTGCTGGCGCAGCATGTCACAAACGGCAGCGGTGCGTCGGTCCTGCCACACGATCGCACGACCCACCGGTGCGCCACTGCGCCGGTCCCACAAGACCGTGGTTTCACGCTGGTTGGTAATGCCGATGCCCGAAATATCGGCGGCTTTCAGCCCCGCCACTTCCAGCGCATGCTGAACGCATTTGGACTGGGTGTACCAAATCTCCAAAGCATCGTGCTCGACCCAACCGGGCCGGGGATAGTGCTGTTCGAATTCCTGCTGACTGGTGCCCGCGATGCGCCCGGTCTCATCAAAGATGATGGCACGCGAACTGGTCGT
>SXZD01000092.1 GCA_005788065.1 Burkholderiales bacterium | reverse complement strand
CGCCGACAATGTAGAGACCTTTGACGTTGGACTCATAGCTTTCGGACAAGACTGGAATAGCGACTGGGGAAGGGCTGGGGAACTGGATACCGAAGCTTTCCACCAGTTTGCGCGGGGGAATGGCGCCCAGTCGGCAGATCATGCGGTGGCAGTCGATCACGCCTTCGCCGTCCGGTCCGTTGTAGTGCAGTTTAAGCGGAATATCGCCGCCGCTTTCCAGCACTTTCACAACCGATGTGCGGTACATGATTTTCACTGAACCGTTCTTGTCGGCATCCGTGATCAATGCAATATTGCCGTCTTTCACGCCGGGGAATTCGTCGCTGCGGTTAAACAGGATCACCTTGTTGCCGCTGTCAGCCAAGCCCAATGCGTTTTCGATACCGGCGTCACCGGCACCAACCACCACAATGGTTTCGCCCTTGAATTCTTCGGGGTCTGCCAACGTGTATTGCACGCGCGGCAGGCTTTCACCCTCTGTGCCCAGTTTGCGGATGTTGCCCTGCAAACCGATGCCCAGAATCACCGAGCGGGACGTCATCTTCGATCCGTCTTCACAGCTGATGTTGAACACACCCGTGGCTTCGTCTTTCTGGATGCCATTGACTTTCTTGCCATAGGCGATGTTCACGCCAAGGTCAGCCAGTTCCTTGTCCCATGTACCCAGAACCGTCTCGCGCTTGCCCGCCTTGAAGTTCATATGGCTGCGCAAGGGCAGGATGCTGGGCTCAGCCATCACATGCTTGCCCTTCTGGTACTTGTAGATGGTGTCGGACGCGTGGCTCTCTGCTTCGAGCAGGACATGCTTGCATTTGAGCTCTGCGCAGCGCGCGGCAGCCGAGAGACCCCCGGGGCCCGAACCCACCACCACAATGTCGTAATCGGCATTGACGTTGGAAAAAATGTGTTTTGGTGTGCCCTTGGGGGCTTCAATGGTCATATCACCCATGTTTATTTCACCTGTACGAAAGCGGCATTGCGCAGGTTAAGCAGTTCCTTCTGGAAATCGGCAGGACGGTACTTCTCGTCATTGGCCAGCGTTTTGCGCAAGGCTGCCAGTTTCACGTTCACTTCTTTGGCGTTGGCCAGCGCACCGCGCTTGCTCAGTCCCGTGGCGATGCTGCTGATGGCCATGTAGGCTTGTTCGGCACCCGCATAGTCGGAGAACACACCGCTGCCAGCCTCGGTAATCAGGGCCTTCATCACACCCTGCAGATCTGTGTTGGTGAAGCTGCGATTCTCGAATTGCTTGTTGTACCGACGCACGTCTTCCAGCAGCTTGCGCGCTTCCATCATGGCGTCGCCCTTGCCATCAGACACAGCCTGATGCAGTTTCACAACCTGATCGTTGAACGCCTTGGAGCCGGATGCATCCACCACATTGACCAGGGCGCGCATCATGAGCATGTTGCTGTCGTTCAACCGGATGCGGCCAGGGCCGACACCGGTACGGGATGAGTACTGATCCTTGCTCATGGGGTGATGGCAGGCGTGGCAGTCAAACAGCACCAGTTCGGGGAACAATCCGTCTCGGCCGCGCTTGGGGTCGAGCAGGTGGGTCAGCAGTTCTTCCACTGCAATACCTTGTCCCAGCGCCCAGATCTTGATGTTGTCCGGCGTGCCCTTGCGCTTGCGGTAGTCATCGTCCACCCGCCAGTGGGCCGGCACGATCGAATTGAAGGTGTCCAGTTCAAACGAAATGCGCGGGTGGCCTGCGCCCATGATGCGGTGGGTCATGGGCTTGGATTCGGATCCCTGATGGCATGACAGGCACATGCGGGCCTGCTCACGCGGATTGGACGTGGGGAACAGTCCGTTCTTCACGTTGTCCGCATGCGTGGTGCCTTCCACCGTGTGCGACTTGATCCATTTTTCTGCCGGGCCGTGACAGCCTTCGCAGTTCACACCGTCGGTGATGTCGAACCGCTCCCCGCGCAGTTTCTGCGTCGGGTTGTGCGCATGGCAGTCCAGGCATTCCTTGGCATTGTGCGCGCCTTGCTTCAGTCCCAGTTTTTCAGCGATGCGCTTGGACTGGTCTGTCAGCAGGGTGTGGTAGGCCCGTGCATGGGGGTCCAACCGGCTCCAGGTGGTGTATTCATTCTGCAGCACGTTGGAGCCGTCCCACGGCGTCACCGCACCGTGACAGGTGCTGGTGGTGCAGTTGACGGTGCCCACGCTCACGGCATTGGTTTCGTTGGGCAGCGGCGTGTTGGCAAACACGGCTGAACTGGCCGCCAGCGTGCAAGCCAGCAGAATCGGTTTCAGGGTAGCGCGGATCATAAAGCGAGCCTTGTTCATCATCATTGTCCTGCGTTGCGGAGAACGACCGAGGTCGAGGGTTTGCGCGGCACAAAATCAGCCATGCGGACTTCGTCGGTCACGGTCCAGATGCTGCCGTCCTTGCGCAGGTAAAGTTTTTCCATTTCAGCGCGGTTGAAGGGGCGTGAGCCAATGCGCCCGAAAATCGCAATCTGTCCGCCGGTTTCATCCACACCGCGGTCGCGGTCCAGACCCTTGGACAGGGACAGGGCCGGCGACGATGTCTTGCGCCATGCGATCAGGTGCGGTTTCGGATCCGGCGAGAAGCCATAGAACTTCGGCTGGATGTCAGGCGATGTCAGTTGCAGTACCTTCAGACCATTCACACCGTCAGCCACGTACGCAAACAGTGAAGCATTGGTGGTGCCCACAATCACGTCACGCGCATCGTTCAACTTTCCGTCAGCGTTGTACTTCATGTAGACAAACGGTGATGTCGGTGTCTCGATGTCCACAATCACCAGACCCTCTTTGCCGGCTGCCACATAAGCCATGGTGCGGGCGAGGTACATCTTCTTCGCATCGGCGATGGCCACTTTTGCAGCGGTCAGGCGAGGTGCCTTCGGTGCTGTTACATCGATCACGCGCAGACCTGTGCTGTCGGTGACAAACAGGAAGCGGAACTGCAGTGCGGTGGCGCGTGCATCCGGCAGGTCGATCACCGACACCAGCTTGGGCTTGAGCGGATCATCAATGTCGATGAACACCACGCCCTTCGGTGTCGTGACATATGCATAGTGACCACCCACCGTGATGTGACGTGCACCGTTCAACACACCGTCAGGGTTCCATGTCGCAGCACGGGTCAGGAAGTTGTTGCGTGGCTCACCGTCGTTGAAGGTGTTCACATCGGTCACGATCAGGCCTTCTTCGCTATCCACAATGAATGCATAGTTGTAGATCGG
>SXZD01000091.1 GCA_005788065.1 Burkholderiales bacterium | reverse complement strand
GACGAACCGACCAACCACCTGGACATGCCCACGCGGGAAGCACTGGCCGAGGCACTGCTGGACTTCGAGGGTGCCATGGTCATGGTCTCGCACGACCGCCACCTGCTTGAATCCGTCAGCGACAGGTTTGTGCGTGTGCACGACGGGCAGATTGCTCCTTGGGACGATGATCTCGACGCATATGCGCGCCAACTGGTGCGCGAGGTCAATCGGCCTGCAGAAGCAAACGAACCCCCATCACCATCACCATCGCCCGTTGCGGCGGCGTCGAACGCCCAGCGTCAGGCCCTGCAATCCGAACGTAAGTCCCTGGAACGCAAATTGGCGCAAACCGACAAGAAAATGGCGGCTTTGCGCGAACAAATGGCCGCAATTGACATCAAACTCGCCGCGCATGACGCATATGCGCCGGCCAACCTTCACAGCAGCACGCAATTAGGACAACAACGCGCTGACTGCGACACACAACTGCAACAACTCGAAGAGAGTTGGCTTGACGATTCCATGCGGCTGGAGGAGATTGCCGGAACATTGGCTCAAACGTGACATCCGGTTTGTAAAAAGCCGCAAGCCTCAGTCATAATGCGCGAGGAAAACACGCACAGAGCAGCACGCAACAACACAGTAAAGCGTCAAAAACACCCTGCGCAGAGCGATCCCTGCGGCTGCGCAGACAGATACCCAGACATGGCGAAAAGCCAGAAAAGTTGGAGACCTGAGGATGAGCAACGTCGCAACGCTGCTGGCGCAGCACCAGAACGACCCCTCCCGGCAAATCTACCGGCAGTTTGTGGACGACCAATGGGTCGACTACACCGTCAAGGAAATCATTGAACTGGTTGCCCAGTGGCAGGAAGTGTTCCGCGCCCAGGGACTCAAACGCGGCGATCGTGTTGCCATATGCCTCAAAAATGGCGTCACATGGGTTACCGTCGACCTGGCAACCATGGCCAGCGGTCTGGTCTGCGTGCCCCTGTATGTGGATGACAACGCAGGCAACGTGGCCTACTGCGTCTCCAACAGTGCTGCCGGCGTGCTGGTCGTCGAAAACGACCGCATCGGCAAGGCCCTGCTCAAAACAGAAGTCCCCATGCCCCGCATGATTGTGGCCAAGGCGGATGCAGAAGGCGATCGTGATGAGCGCCTTGAGCCCATGCAGGTCGCCATTGCCAAAGCCATGGACGGCAAAAAGCGCGCCACCTTCAAGGTAGAGGATGCCGGCGTCGATGAGCTGGCCACCATTTGCTATACATCCGGTACGTCCGGTCGCCCCAAGGGCGTCATGCTCTCGCACGGCAACATGCTGTCGAATGTGGAGAGCTGCTACAAGCTGGGTATCGCCACCCGTGACGACGTGTTCCTCTCTTTCCTGCCCCTGTCTCACATGTTTGAGCGCACCGGGGGCTACTACCTGCCCCTGCGCGTAGGTGCCAAGGTGGTGTACTCCCGTGGCGTCAACCAGTTGCCCGACGACTTGGCCAACCAACAACCCACCATCTTGTTTGCCGTTCCCCGCATTTTCGAGAAGTTCTATGGTCGCATACAGTCGAGCCTGAAGGGCTCGAGCATGAAACAGAAGGCATTCGACCGGCTGGTCGACGTAGGCTGGAGAATGAGCGTGGGCGAAGGCGGCATCATGGATCACTTCCAGTTGCCGCTGCTACGCAGCAAAGGTGCCAAACCCATCCTCGAACGCCTTGGCGGTCGGCTGCGTCTGGCCGTCGTGGGCGGTGCAGCACTGGACTCCACCATCGCCAAGGCCTTCATCGCCATGGGTCTGAACATTCTGCACGGCTACGGTATGACCGAAGCCTGCCCGGTGGTGGCCGTCAACCGGCCGGACTCCAACGTCCCCGAATCCGTCGGCCCCCCGCTACCCGACGTGCAGGTGCGTCTGGGCGAAGACAGCGAGCTTCAGGTGAAGGGGCCCAACGTCATGATGGGCTACTGGCAGGACGAGATCTCGACAGAAAAAGCCCTGATGCCCGGAGGCTGGCTGCGCACTGGTGACGTCGCGCAGCTGATCGATGGTCGTGTGTTCATCCGTGGCCGTATCAAGGACATCCTGGTGCTGTCCAATGGCGAGAAGCTGTCGCCGCAAGACGTTGAGATGGCAATCACCGGTGACGAGATCTTCGAGCAGATCACGCTGATCGGCGAAGGCCGCCCCTATCTGGCCATGATTGCAGTGACTGCCGGCACCAACGAGAAAGAACTCATCAAGCGGGCCAATGACCGTCTGAAGAGCTTCCCGCGTTATATCCGGGTACGCCGGATCATCACCACGCGCGATCCGTGGACCGTCGACAACGGTTTGCTCACCCCCACCCTGAAGGTCAAGCGGGTCAAAGTCATTGAAAAGTTCAGCGCCGAGATCGACGCGCTGTATGCCGAAGGTGCTGCGGACGCGTGACGCGTCGGGCACCCGGCTGATTCGGGGCCAGAGCCCCGAAACTGACTGATCAGACCACGACTTCCTCGTCGTGATCAGCGTGTTCCGCGTGTATGCGGTGCAGGAACTCTGAAGCCCTGTCTGCAGGCGGACAGGTTGAGCGCAGACCGTCAATGTGGGTGAAGACTTCTTCCGAAATCGAGTGCCACATTGGATCGAGCACGATGTCAATCCCCTCGTGACGCACCAACTCGGCGCCAGCTGCAAAAAATCCATCCCCTGTGATGAGTACCACCTGCTGCACCTGGCGCTTGTAGGCCAGAGAGGCGAGGTCCACGCCCATCCGCAATTCAATGCCCCGGGCGACCCCAACCGGAACAAAATCATCATCTTGCAGTTCTTCGACTGCAATGCGGCGCCCCAGCAGGTCTGCCTGCGCATCTTCACTCAAACGCCACTGGTCTACCTCTAACGGTTCACCCAAACGGAGTGCCAATTTGCGTTTTCTCTGCAATTGCCTGTGAAATGCAAGTTTGAACTGTCCTTCGCGGGTTTTGGAGATATCAACCGTGGTGCGAGACACCGGCAAATTGACTTTCTGGTCCACGCAGGGGCTGTCATAAAAAAAGATCCGGAACAGGTGACGCTTTGGCTGGTTGCGTTCGAACAGATGGGCTGCACTCAGGCGCCAGACCAGGTCGGCCATGGCACGCCCATCATAGTGGACCACCTGCGGGAAAATCTGTCGGATGCGTTTAACGAAGAAAGGACCATCAATGAGGATTGCTGTCAGCATGATTTTGTTGTGGGCAGAAGATCGATACGGTTGAAAATAAAACGGATGTTCTTTTAATACATTTGGAACATACGCCTGCAAGCCCAAAATTGTCAAACTGTAAATAAATTTAAATTTCACAATCTCGAAACGCACACGAAGTTTACACAAACAGGGACTCTCATGACTGAAGCCAACTCCTGCGGTACCTACTGGTTGTACATGCTGTCCAATGAGACCTTTCAGGGGCCTCTGTATCTGGGCGACACCATCGACCTCAGCCAGCGCCTGATCGAACACCTCAACGGCGAACGGCGCGATTTTGCCCACTATCACAAGCTCGAGCGCCTCGTTTACTTCGAGTCATGGTCCGACCCCCAGAAGTTCGCTGCGCGCCTGCGTCGCGTACGTAACTGGCCCCGCGACATGCGTCTGCTGCTGATCGAGTCACTCAATCCGAACTGGGATGACCTGAGTGGGAAGGTATTCGAATCCATGGGCATCAACCAGCAGGCCGTCATCAAACGGAGGGCATGAGAATTTTTCCGACAAGTTGAATCCGATTTCTCCTGTGTCGGGGTATTACCTACAAATGCCCCACTTACAGGAGAATCAACATGAACTCGATGGCCGACCGACTGACCCGCGCTTACTGCCTGTTCAACTGGCTGCACGTCAAACCGATCCCCGAACCCATCCGTTCAACGCTTTCTTACGCATCTCTGGAGCATGAGCTGCTGCAACTGAAGGTACAACCCTCCGACCTGAGCATGGCTGCAGCCGGTGCAGAAGGCGCCACCTTCGAAGAGAGCCGTCTGGCTTTCATGGTGCGCTACTCGGGCCTGACATGGTCGACCTGCGCAATTTTCTGCGACGCCATTGAAAACGAAGACTGGCTGCGCAACGGCACCCCCCTGTTGGTAACCTTTGAGCCCTACAGCGAAAACCGTGATGCAGGCCTGCCCCGCACACACCTGTCGGACTTCATGTTCCTCAAGCCTTCCCGTGTGTGGATTGACAACGGCATGGTCAAGACCTTTGTGGTGCGCTGGAATCACCACGAGAAGCGCCGCATGGAGCGATTCCTCAAGCTGGCTGCAGCCCGCGCGGGCGTCGAAGTCCGGGTGGACGATATCCGCCAGAGCGACAGCTTCCTCAAGAACCTGATCTCCACATCGCTGGACGCCACGCAGGCTGGCGAATAAGACAAGGACAGACTGTAGCTGGCAGACAGTACCTTCCAGACAGCAACCGTCACCGAAATACACCGGCGGGACAGCCCGCCAGCAGGCACGGCAGTTGAGCACCCTACGCCCCCGGAGAGATTCCCATGAAAGACCAGTACCTGATCCTCGTGTTCGCTTTCTCGTTCATGGCCGCCTACAGGCTGACGATAGGCTTCAACCTGCGGGCCGTGCTCCAGATGGCGCTGTTTGCCATACCGCTGACAGCCCTGATTGCAGATGGCGAAGAAGGCGTGACCGGATGGGCCTATGCCTGTCTGGTTGTAGCCGTCACATGGTGGTTTGCCGACCTCTACCTGATGTTCCGCGAAGCACGCATCGTCTACCACGGACGCCAGCGCATCCGGGTTGCCAAGAAAGCGGACGCTGCCAGCACGGTAGCCAACTCCGGGGCCGCCAAAACAGCCAAAGCGGCCTCCGCATCAGCAAGACCCGTCAGCGGCAAGCCGGCGGCAGCGGAACCGGAGAAGGTTCAAATGGTGTCGCTCAAGCCCTCCGACATTCAGTACGGACCGATCATTGGTCTGGTTGAAGAGCGTCCGATCTACGAATGGATCCGTGCGGCCGGCCGCGAAGGCCAAGCCGAGTATGTGGGCATCCTGGGGCGAGGAGCCTCCCTTGAAGACAACGACTTGGTGCTTCCCCCGGGGCTTGTCTACCGCTGGAGCACGCAGACGGCTGAAGCCACACCAGAGCCCGCACTCGAAACTGCCTGATCGCAAAGCGAGTATCAACGGAAACGTTAAAAAAACGTACTCGACAGACCACGCAACTGGAGACACACATGCACAAAAGCCTCAGCGCACAGACCACCGGCCGACTTTATGCTCTCATTGCCGGTGGGATCATCGTCGGCCTGACCGTCAACCTCCTCCCACACAACCCGGGCATCTCCGATGTCGGGGATGCTTTCGCTCTTTCGGCCCTGTCCGTGATTGGGGGCACCCAAGTTCGACATTGAAATCACGTTCAAGCGGCTCTTTGCACGAATCCATGCGGGTTTGAGACTGATTTTTTTGTATTGGTCTGT
>SXZD01000090.1 GCA_005788065.1 Burkholderiales bacterium | reverse complement strand
CCTTCATTGTCCGGGGTGCGCTGGACGTGGGTGCCACCACCATCACCCGCGAAATGGAAATCGCAGCAGTTCGCGCCGTGGCAGAGTTGGCCCGCAAAGAACAATCGGATGTCGTGGCTGCGGCCTACCGTTCAGCCAATCTGAGCTTTGGACCGGAATATCTCATTCCCAAACCGTTTGATCCGCGTCTGATAGTGTCGATCGCGCCTGCTGTTGCGCAGGCTGCCATGGATTCCGGTGTGGCCACCCGTCCGATTGCAGACATGGCTGCTTATTCCGACCAGCTGCTGCAGTTTGTGTACCAGAGCGGCACGTTTATGAAGCCCATTTTTGCGGTGGCCAAAAATGCCGTGCGCACCGGTCAGAAATGCAGGATCGTGATTGCCGAGGGTGAAGACGAGCGTGTGCTGCGTGCTACCCAGGTCATTGTGGATGAGGGTATTGCCAAGCCCATCCTGATCGGTCGTCCGACCGTTATCGAAAAGCGTCTGGAGCGCTTCGGCCTGCGTGTCCGCCCGGGGGTCGATTTCGAACTGGTCAACCCCGAGTATGACGAGCGGTACAAGGACTACTGGAAGACCTATTACGACCTGACCTGCCGCAAGGGTGTGACGGAGGCTTATGCCAAGATCGAGATGCGCCGCCGTCTTACGCTGATTGGGGCGATGATGGTGCACAAGGGCCATGCCGACGGCATGATCTGCGGTACCTTCGGTTCAACGGCCATGCACCTGCAGTACATCGATCAGGTCATCGGCCTGCGTCCGGGTTGCAAGGTCTACGGCGCCATGAACGGGCTTTTGCTGCAGGACCGTCAGGTGGTGTTGGCCGACACTCATGTCAACATCAATCCGACTGCTGAGCAACTGGCAGAAATCACCATTCTGGCTGCCGAGGAAATGAAGCGCTTCGGTATCGAACCGAAAGCGGCCCTGCTGGCGCATTCCAACTTTGGCTCAAGCAATGCGCCATCAGCAGTGAAGATGCGTGAGGCGCTCGCGCTGGTGCAGCAACAGGCACCCTGGCTTGAAATTGACGGAGAGATGCACGGGGACTGTGCGCTCGACGGGGCGGTTCGCAAGGCCATCCTGTCCACCAGTACACTGAAGGGCAATGCCAACCTGCTGGTCTGTCCGGACATCGATTCAGCCAATATTTCCTACAACCTGCTCAAGACGGCCAGTGGCAACGGCATTGCCATCGGACCGGTTTTGTTGGGTGCTGCAAAGCCAGTGCACATCGTTACGCCATCGGCCACGGTTCGCCGTCTGGTCAACATGACAGCGTTGGCAGTGTTGGATGCAAACGGCGAACGGAATTGAACAAGCGTTAAAACCGCCAATTTCTGTTTGCATGGCCGTGTGACTCGGCAATAATCGATCACATGGCTTTAAATCCTGTTCCGCCCGAAATCGCGGCAGGCCCCGCTGGACTGGTCTTGACCGGCGGCGGGGCCCGGGCCGCCTACCAGGTTGGTGTGCTCTACCAGATTGCCAAATGGCTCTGGGAAGAGGGCGCCACCTCCTTTTTGCATCCCTTTCCCATACTCAGCGGTACGTCGGCAGGCGCCATCAATGCGGCGGCCCTGTCCTGTGGCGGCTCGAACTTTTTCGAGGCTGTCGAGGCCATGGTCGACATCTGGGAAAACTTCACAGCCGAGCAGGTCTACGACGTCAACCAGTTAGGGCGACCCTCAAACAGTCGCATCATGACAGCGTTGAATATGGGTTTGATGCTGCGGCGAAAGCCCAAGAGCCTGTTGGACAATGGCCCGCTGGAAGACCTGCTCAACCGTTTCCTGCATTTTCGCCGTCTGGACGAAGCGCTTGAAAGTGGCGCCCTGCGTGCGCTGGCCGTGTCGGCTTCGTCCTACAGTTCCGGTCACCACGTCACGTTTTTTCAGGCTCATGAAAAGATCGAGCCCTGGGTGAGGACCCAGCGGGTGGCCGTGCAGGATCGCATTTCTGTCGCCCACTTGTTGGCCTCGGCCGCCATTCCGTTCATCTTTCCGTCCCGCCCGCTTGAATTTGAAAGCCAGATGGAATTTTTTGGTGATGGGTCGATGCGGCAACTTGCGCCCATCAGTCCGGCTATTCACCTCGGTGCAACACGGGTGATGATCATCGGTGCGGCGCAACTTGAACGATCGCATATGTTTGGCGGTAACGTGCCGTCCAATACCTACCCCACGTTGGCCCAGATTGCCGGCCATGCCATGGCATCCATCTTTTTGGACAGTCTGGCGGTGGATATTGAGCGTCTGATGCGAGTCAACAAGACGCTGAGTCTGCTGCCTCCCGATATTGCAGCCCAGACACCGCTGAAACCCGTACGTCTGTTGGTGATTGCACCGTCACAGCGCATCGATGAGATTGCGTCCAAACATGTGCGCATATTGCCCAAGGCCGTACGAAACATGATCAGTGGCCAGCAGGGCGGCAGCGAAGTGCGTGGCGCCGCCCTGGCGAGTTATCTGCTGTTTGAGGCGCCGTATACGCGTGAGCTGATCCGTCTGGGCATTGCCGATACCATTGCGCAAAAGCGGGATGTTTACGAGTTTTTCAACCTCGATTGATCTTCTCTCTCGATCAGCGACCATGCCAGGCCCATGCCATAAAAGCAGATGGTGGTGAACACATTGAAGGGCAGCCCGATGGCAAAAAACAGGGTGGCTGCCCACAGCCCTGACCCTTCATGGAGCACGATGGCCTGCACGGCAAACTGTACCGGGAACAGTGCAAGCTGATGACAGACCGTCAATGCGGTGACCCGCAGTTTGTGGATCTGAGAGACGGGGAACAGGTTGAACGTTAGCCCCAACAGCCACGGTGTGAACCAGATCCAGTAGAGCGACAACTGCATGCTGTCGACCAGATAGTCCTGCGTATTGACGGCCATCGCACCCTGTCCGGTGGCAAAGTACATCTGTGCCAGCAATTGGATGGCACCGAAAAAACCGGCGAAACAGCGCAGAGCCACCAGTGACCGCATGGGCAGCGCTGCCCCCACAAGACACAAGCCGCTGATGGCAAACCCTGTCCACCATTGCGAGGCGTTCGGTGCCGCGGTCTGTACCCGCGGTACGCTGATGACGGCACCGAGTCCGGGCAATTCGTGTGCCGCAAATCGGAGCGTGTCAATCAGGGGGTCGAGGAAAAAGAACATGGCACCCAGCATGAACAGGCTCAGGTCTTCCCGGAACATCCACAGGATGATGGTGGTCATCAGGGGAATGGCCACTATCGACAGAAAGTCTGATTGCCGAGGTGTCAGTCGGCGCAGCGCACGGTGCATGGGAATGGACTGTCCGTCCCAGAATCGGTTGCGCAAAGGCGCGAGCAACTGCTCGGGGCTTTGCGTCTCCTGTCCGACCCCAACGAGTCGGGCCAAGCGGTTTTTTGCAATGACTGCCGTTGCGCGGCTCACCATGAGTGCTCCAGCATCAGCCCCACCTGGCGGCGGTCGTAGAAAGGGTTGTCATACCGGTCGTGGTAGAGGCTGATCCAGTTGCGCGCACGCCATTCATAACCGACGGTTACCCGCAGGTTCTGGCTGCTGAAGTCGGCACGTCCCCCCGTATTGGAAACCTGCTGGAACGCCTCGCTGGACCATTGGCGACGCAGCAGGGCGCGCCAGCGGTCCGGGCTCTGGTATTGAGCTACCACATACGTGGCATGAAAGGATCTGTCTCCCGGCGAGCTGACGCCTTGTTGTCGCCCCACCTGCCAGATCAGTGCGGATGCCCCGACGGAAATGCGACCTGCCTGTTCCAGCAGCAGGGAGTTTTGGGTAATGGAGTTTCGCAAGCGTTGGTGCGAGGCACCCAGGCGTGTGGCACCGACATGGTTGATACCCCAGTCGTGTTCGAACAGACCGGTCAGTCCCGCTTGGGCAAACAGCGAGCTTTCGCCGATGTTGCCGCCTACGGTAAGCCGTTGCCGTTCATTGAGGGATCGTGTCTGTTGCAGCGCGATTGTCTGTCCCTCGTCATTGAAGCGCGACTGGCGACGGTATTCGATGCTGTTGACTTGTTCGGGCAGGGTGTTGGTGTAGCGCAAGGCCATGCCCAAACCCTCCTGTGCGCCGCCGCTGGCAGTGCCGTTCACGACTTCGGCGTTCAGCGTCTGCTGCGCAGTCTTGGGAAGTGTGGTGGGGGTGACCACCGTGTTGCGGAATGGGTCGACGAGCGCCGTTTGTGCCCCTGCCGTGCCGGACAAAATGAGGGCTGCCAGTGTGCTGGCGATGATGTGTTGTGTCGGGTTCATGATGATGCGGCTGTATTGATGTTTGAAAGGGATCTGAGCAGATGCGAAGCGATGCGCTCAGCAGCGTTGCCGTCGCCAAAGGGCCAGCGCTGCGGGCTGTGTTCGGCGGGCTTGCGGGGCCATAGCCCCTGCTGGATGCTGTTGATGGCAGCCGGCAGTCGACCCTGTCCGCAGCCGGTCAAGTGGGCGTAACCCGCCTGTATGGCTTCGGGCCGTTCGGTGCTGTTGCGCAAAATGAGAACGGGCTTGAAAAAAGCACTGGCCTCTTCCTGGAGTCCGCCACTGTCGGTAGCGATGGCGTCGCAGTGCGCGAGCGCCCAGATGGTGTCGGCATAGCACAGTGCAGGCGTGAGTATGATCCTTGGTCTCAGGGGGGCGGCGATGTGTTCAACTGCCGCATGACGGATCTCAGCCTGAAGTTCAGGGTTTGCGTGCAGTGGCCATATGACTGAGTGAGAGTCCGACTGGCTCAACCACTGACCCAGTTCGCGGACAAAATTGATCAAGGTTTGTCCCCGGTTTTCGCGGCGATGGAGTGTGACAAGAAGGCGAAATGGTCTGAGGCCCCCGGTTTGCTTTTGTTGCCATGCAGACAGTAGCTGCGGACAGGGCGTGTGGTCGGCCTGCGCCCAACTGCGCGTGAGGGTCAGTATGCTGTCGATGGCTGTATTGCCGCACACCACGATATCGCCTTGCGTATTTTCAGATCGAAGCTGGGCTGCGGCTTGTTGTGTGGGTGCAAAATGCCAGCGGGCCAGTCTGCCGATCAGTCGTCGGTGCGACTCTTCGGGGAAGGGTTCTGCAAGCGTTGGGCATCTGAGCCCTGCCTCAACATGGCCCACCGGTATGCCTTGATAAAAAGCCGCCATGCACGCAGCCCACGCCGTGCTGGTGTCCCCGTGCACGAGGACTGCAGCCGGCTTGTCCTGTGCGAACAGGCTGTGCAGATTGCCATGCAGTGAATTGAACAGGCTGCCAACGCTGCTGTCAGTCCGTCGGGTGAGAAGACACAGATCCGCGTGCAGCCCCATGTCCTTGAAGGCGGTGGTGGCCAGATCACTGTGCTGGCCGCTGTGTATGCACTGTACGTTGACCGCACGCTTGCGAATGGCGCGGATCACCGGCGCCATTTTTATCAGCTCGGGACGCGTGCCCAGCACGCAGGCGATGCGCAGGTCAGACATCGCTGGATCCTGAATGGCGTGCCCAGACCTGGCCATGAACGCGCACGCCGGAATGCAGCGTGATGGTGTCTGCGATCAGGCTGGTGGGGGCAGTGGATGTACCGAGCGTGCAGTCTCCGGCGACGCTGAGATGACGCAAGGACGACAGAACGCCATCAATTTCGCATTGACGGTCCAGCGTGATGGAACCCTGACACTGCACATGGCCGATGATGCGACTGCCTGCATGCATGAACAGGTCGCCCCTGATTTTGAGGTTACCCTTGATGAGAGCACGCTCGCCGATGTGCAGGTCGCCATGGCAGACGACATCAGCGTGGACTGCACTATCAGCACACAGATAGACATCACTGGCAAACAGTTTGTGACCCGAGAGGGTCTCGATGTCGGCGTCGAGTCGCCAGATCTCGACATCTGGCGGAAGTGCAGGCAAATCGTCGCTTGCCGGTGCCGACAACACGGATTCGCCCTGCTTTTGTATTTCGATCAGAGGGGCGTACAGCCGATTGAACCGAACCCCGGTTGACATTGAAATGCTGTGTTTGGCTGTGGTGCGCTGGGGCAGGGTGTTGGGGCCGGTGACATAGAGCGAGCGGGCGTCGAGCCAGCGCAGGACAGTGGCGTCCGGTTGCATGAGGCAATGCCCTTCGCAGCGCAAGGTGCGCAGGATGCTCTGGCTCGGCAGAACCATGTCGGCCCGCGATACAACATCGCCCAGCCACGTGATGGGAGCGGAAATCTGCACGCCTGGTTTGAGCAGGGCGATGCGTGTTTCGGCCTGCAGTGGCTGTGCTGAGAACAGACGGGAAAAAGGCGGAGCCGCCGGTGACAACGACGACGATTTGAGTTGGACGGCGACGTCATTGACGGTGTCTGGTACAACGAAACTGGATTCGCTCAGATCGCTGTTTCGGCTGATGTCTTTTAGCCGACGGGAAAAGTGACGCGGCTCGTCGTTGCGGTCGTGTGGTATCTCGAGATAGGCGCTGTTGTCGGTGCTCCAGATATTGAACAGCGCGGGCAAAACCGGCAACAGTGCAATAAAAAGGAAAGCGGCTGCGAGCAGCAGGTAATGGCTCGTCATACGCTGCCTCCCTCTGGTGTTTCGCTGCTTCGGGCGATCTGTTCGACCGGTTTTCGGTAACGCTTGGTTTTGATCCAGATGCCCTGCTTGCCTGCCAGTGTGTTCCAGGACTGTTTGAAAATGCCGCGCGACATGATGAGGGTACTGACCAGAAAATTGAGGATCATGAAGGGCATGACAATCAGGCTGGAGCGGCTGCGGTCAAGGATGGCGCCAGCCGATATTTCAAAAAAGCTGCTGAAGTTTCCCATGCCGCAGTACATCATCATGGAAAGACTGAGGGCCAGTGAGGCGCTGAGCGTGTTGTCGCCCCGGAAATACAGGTAGAGGCAAGTGCTCCAGCCCAGCAGTGTGATGGGTGAGAGCAGAAAAACCGACAGCAGCAACATGGCATCTAGCCGTTCGACTGGCCGCAGGCGCTTGCAGTTGACCACTGTGGCCCACTGACGGAGAAACACATGGTGGTGCCCCTGCGTCCAGCGTGAGAGCTGTCGCATGCGAACCTGCCATTCTTCGGGTACCTCTTCGTAGCATTCGGCACGGTTTTGATAGACCACCCGCCAACCTGCGCAACGCAGGCGGATAGTCAGATCGGTGTCTTCGGCCAGACAGTCGATAGACCACCCCCCCACCTGCTGTAGCGCTGCTGTGCGTACGGCTCCGACCGTACCGCCGTACTGGGCGGTGAGTTGCAGGTTTTGACGGGCCTGCTGGCTGATCTGGTAACCGGCGCAACGTTCGAGTGCCAGCGTTCGGGTCAGCAGGTTGGAGCGGGCATTCAGGGGTACTACCCGACCCATGGTGGCGCCGACTTCCGGATCGAAAAACGGGCTGACCAGTTGTTTGAGCAGTCCTTTGCCGGGCAGGTAGTCGGCATCGAAAATGACGATGATGCTGTCAGAGACCTGTTCGCACGCCCATGCCAGAGCAGCCGGTTTGCCGCCTGTTCCCTCCCGCCGGTGCAGTGGATGAATGCGACCCGGGAACCGTGCTGCCAGGCTGTCGAGGATGGCGCCGGTGTTGTCAGTGGAGCGGTCGTTGACGGGTTTGATGGTGAGCCGGTCAGCAGGATAGTCGCTGTTGAGCAGGGCCAGCAGGGATCCTTCGATGACCCGTGCTTCGTTGTGGGCCATGACCAGTACGGTGATGGCGGGCCAATGCGCTGTTGAGATGTCCAGATACGGTTGCCGCTGATCAAAGAAAAGCCGGTGCAGCGCAAAGCTGTAGTGACGTACGGCATACACCGTCATCATCAGCAGGGTGAGAATGGCGCCAAACCATGCCATGCCGTCTGACAACCACAGCCACGATGAGGGCAAGGCCAGCGCAATGACATGCGGCATCAGCATGAGCAGGGGAAGCACTATAATCAGTACGAAGGCCAGATGCCGGCCCGATGCGGGTTCTTCGGCCTCGGACTGGAGACCGGCATGCGTGGGGATGTCAGCGTTGCCGCTATTTGGGTTGCCCTCGGTGCTCTCGATGCTGCTGCCGGCAGAGGTCTTGGCGGCATTGTCGGATGTTGCGGCGGATGTGGTTTCTTCGCTCATGCAGTTTTGATGATCAACCAGTAACAAATGAAGGACAGAGTCAGCCCATGAGGACAGTGGCAAGGTTTCATACCCGGAGCCTGTTTGAAACAGGGCTGCTTGCGCCTGTTGCTTCAGCGCGGCATGAGACATGACAAAACGCTTTCCTGACCGTGTTGAGTTACAGATCCCTGCGCTTTGGTTCCACCAAAACCAACTTTATTTGGCGGGATGCAAGTGCCATGAATGAGCCGTCGGACACATGTCCGGATTTTCGCGCCGATGGGCCATCGCAGGTCTCTGTCCGCTGGCAGATCGGCGGCGATGTGCCGGACTGGTTGCATCCCTTTGCAAAGGGGGGGCTGGGTACAGCTGCGCGGCTGTTTGAGGCGCGTCGCATGGACGAGGTGCTGCCGCTGGTTCGCCGTGTATGGCAGGCGTCGCTTGACGGCGCCTGGTGCTGCGGCTTTGTCGGTTATGAAGCGGCCTGTGCATTTGATCCGGCTTTCGTGACAGCCGCAGACCATTCCGCGTCGGGTTCGCCGGATGAGCTACCCCTTGCCTGTTTCCTGATTGCAGACCGGCTTGAAGATCTGTCTGGGGCTGAGCCGCAGCCATTTACGTTTGTTCGGCCCTGGTTGATGGATAACCGCGTTGCCAGCGACTGTGCTGCCGCACCGATTGACGCAGTGCGTGCGGCGATTGCAGACGGCCGCTACTATCAGCTCAATCTGACCGCCGGCCTGTCTGCCATGGGGGCGGGCAGCGCGCATGGCCTGTTTGACCGCTTGGCGCAGTTGCAACCGGCCATGCTGGGTTTTTGTATGGAAACACCCCGGTGGGCTCTTGTCAGCGCTTCGCCTGAACTGTTTTTCCAATGGGACGGTGATCTGATCCAGACCCGTCCCATGAAAGGAACGGCTCCGCCCAGTGGCGACGAACAACAGGATCGCGACCGTCTGCGCTCCAGCGACAAGGACCGTGCAGAGAACGTGATGATCGTGGATCTGCTGCGCAATGATCTCTCGCGCATTGCCCGACCCGGCACGGTTGCTGTTCCTTCCCTGTTTGATGTGCACACGCATCCGACTGTAGTACAGATGACATCGACGGTGCAGGCACGCACGCGCGATGGCGCGACGCTGGAGGATGTGCTCAAAGCCCTGTTTCCCTGCGGCAGTGTGACGGGCGCCCCGAAGCACGAGGCCATGCGGCATCTGGCCGAACTGGAGGGGCAGCCCCGGGGTGTGTACTGCGGGGCGGTGGGGTTGGTGGCGCCCGGGGGCAAGGCATTTTTCAATGTGGCCATCCGCACGCTGGTGCACTGCAAGGCAAGCGGGCAGTTGCACTATGGCGTGGGCAGCGGACTGACCTGGTATTCAGACCCGGCAGCCGAGTGGGAAGAATGGCAGTGGAAGACCCGCATTGCCCATCGGGCTGCGCGGGCTTTCAGCATTCTGGAAACCGTGCGGCTGCAGGACGGCGTCTGGGTCCGGCAGTCTTTGCATATGGCGCGTATGGCGAGAAGCGCTCTGGCCTTTGGCTATGTGTTCGATCCTTCGCGAATTCTCACAACATTGCAGGCCCGTGCTGCAGAGCACCCGGAAGGCGCGTGGCGGGGGCGTTGGCTGCTGGATGCCGATGGTGGGCTTTCGGTGGAGCTTTACCCGCTCGATGTCCTGCCGCTGCCTGTTTGCCTGCAGTTGGCAGAACAACCCATGGATGCCCATCCGGCCGAACTGCCTTTCGTCCGGCACAAGACCACCTGGCGCGCACCCTATGAGCGCCATGCCAGCCCGTTGCCAGCCAAGCCGGATGTGTTGCTGAAGGCGGCCGACGGTGCGTTGCTGGAGACTGCACGCGGCAATCTGGTGGTGGCCGATGCGCAGGGCTTGTGGACCCCTGATTCTGTCTGGCAGTTGCCCGGCATCCTGCAGCAGGAACTGTTGGCCAACGGTCGTATCAAGCACCGTCGCCTTGGAGTGCAGGCTCTCGAACACGCAAAGGCGGTGTGGGTCATCAACAGCCTGCGCGGCTGGATGCCGGTTGACCGCATCGTGGATAGCCAGGGTGGGTTGCTCATGCGGTTTGAGCCGGATTTTCGGGTATCCTCTGTGCCGTGATCGAGCACAAACAGCGGGAGCCCCACGCGTGAGTACACACCCCGATATCCGGGACGATCTGGCCTCTGACCCCGTGGCGCCTCCGCGCGACGTGGATGACGCCCATCGTGCGCTCGAGGAGGTGCAGCACCTGCTGCGTCGCTCGCGTGTGGTTGAAAGTGTGGTGCACAACCAGCACTCACCGGTGCATCGCGAACGGCAGGCCCTGATCGAAGACCTCGTACACCGCCAGCACGTCAATGCGCTGCGCAACCGGGTGCGTCAGCTTCACCCGGCCGATACAGCCTACATCCTCGAATCGCTGCCGCTGGAAGACCGTCTGGTTGTCTGGGATCTGGTGCGTTCCGAGCGCGAGGGCGAGATCCTGCTGGAGTTGTCCGACTCGGTGCGGGAGAGCCTCATCCGCACCATGGACAACGAAGAGCTCGTTGCCGCGGCAGAAAACCTCGATACCAATGAACTGGCAGAGCTGGCGCAAGATCTGCCCCGCGAGGTGGTGGAGGAACTGGCCTCCGGTCTGTCGCTGGAAGAGCGCGAGCAGTTGCGCGCTGCCATGTCCTACCCCGAAGAGTCGGTGGGCGCGCGCATGGACTTTGAGATGGTGACCATCCGCGACGACGTGTCGCTGGAGGTGGTGCTGCGCTACCTGCGCCGTTTCGACCAGTTGCCCGACCATACCGACCAGGTGTTTGTCGTGGACCGGGACGACCACCTGAAGGGTGCACTGCCCTTGGACCGTCTGCTCATCAATGAGCCGGAGGTCATGGTGGCCGATGTGATGAGCGTGGAGTTGCTCACACTCTCGCCGCTGGACGACGTGTCCGAAGCCGCGCAGGCCTTCGAGCGTTATGATCTGGTCAGTGCCCCGGTCACCGACCCGGCCGGCAAACTGGTCGGGCGCCTGACCGTGAACGAAGTGCTGGACGTCATCCGTGAAGAGGGCGAGTCGGAGTTGCTGTCTCAGGCGGGTCTGCGCGAAGAGGAAGACCTGTTTGCCTCGGTCTGGGAGTCCGCCAAAAACCGTTGGCTGTGGCTGGCGGTCAATCTGTGCACGGCATTTTTTGCCAGCCGCGTCATCGGCAGTTTTGAGGGCACCATCGAGAAGGTCGTGGCGTTGGCCACCCTGATGCCGATTGTGGCCGGTATCGCCGGCAATTCGGGTAACCAGACCATGACGCTGATGATCCGCTCCATTGCCTTGGGGCAGGTGACAGCCGGTAATGCCCGCCGCCTGCTTTACAAGGAATTGGGCATCGCATTCCTCAATGGGTGTGTTTGGGGCGGCATCGCCGGTTTTTTTGCGTGGCTGCTGTATTCGGATACGCCGCAAGGCGTCACGCTGGGGTTGCTGATGATGCTGGCCATGATGCTCAACCTGTTGATCGGAGCCCTCATCGGCATGGCTGTTCCCTTCGGTCTGCAGAAAATGGGGCGCGATCCTGCGATGGGATCTTCGGTGCTGCTCACGTTTTCGACTGACAGCCTGGGTTTTTTCATTTTTCTCGGCTTGGCTACCCTGTTTTTCAGATGAGTGCTCCACGGGGACAGTCCTATACGACGACCTTCATGACGGGGCGGCCCTGGCTGTCCATCATCATGCCCGTGCTCAATGAGGCAAGCGTGTTGCCCGATGTGCTGGCACGCCTGCAGCCGTGGAGGGAGCAGGGTGTGGAGATCATTCTGGCCGATGGCGGCAGCGAAGATGCATCGCGCCAGATCGCCAAGGGTCTGGCTGACCGCTGGTTAGATACCCCTCCCGGCCGTGCGCGTCAGATGAACACGGGCGCGGCCTGTGCCAAGGCGCCGGCGCTGCTTTTTTTGCATGCGGATACCGAGCTGCCGGCAGAAGCGCTGCGGGCTTTGCGGGATTTGCTGGCGCAGGCAGAGGACCTGCCGACCTGGGGGCGGTTTGATGTGGAGGTGGCAGGCCGCAGCAAATGGCTGCCGGTCATCGGTTTCATGATCAACCTGCGCTCGCGTTTCACGGGGATCAGCACCGGCGACCAGGGCTTGTTTGTCACGAAGATGCTGTTTCAGGCGGTGGGCGGGTTTCCGGATCAGCCGCTGATGGAAGACGTCGAGATTTCAAAACGGCTGCGCCGAGTGAAGCCGCCGTGCAATCTGACCCTGAAGGTCAGGACATCCGGCCGGCGGTGGGATGCCAACGGCGCATGGTCCACCATCGTGCTGATGTGGAAGCTGCGGTGGCTCTATTGGCGGGGCGAGTCGCCGCAAGTGCTGGCACAGATGTACCGCGCCAGCAGAAGGCACTAGGTAGCAGGCAGTACTCAGAGGCCAGAAGGCACCAGGCAGCAGGCAGAGGGTGAAAGGCAATAATTTGTCATGCTGCCCGGGAACCTGCGACACAATCCCCGGGTCTGAATCGGCTAGACTGTGCACATGCAAACATGTGTTGCACGGTATTTTCCAAAACACAAGCCACAGAGGGGTGAGCAGGTGGGTTTCAAGCATTTCAAGAACATGGCACACAAGGCAGTTTCAATGTCTGAGAGCAACATCGCATCGCGCGCGGGTCGCCGCACATGGCTGGGCAGTGCCGGGCGTCTGGCCGCAGTCGTCGCCCTGTCTTCGGGTGTGTGGGTCAGTGGCGCCGCCTGGGCGCAGTCCAAAGAGCCCTTGAAGTTTGGCGTGGGCATGTTCCAGCCTGACAAAAACAAGAACGATGCGACCTACACGCCGCTGGCAAAATATCTGGAGGCCAAAGTGGGCCGCCCGGTGCAACTGCGCACCGTGGACACCTGGGAAGGACTGGCCAAATCGCTGGCCAATGGCGAAACCGATATCGCTTTGCTGGGTCCGTGGGGCTATGTGCTGGCCAATAACGAGAGCGGCGCGCAGGCGATTGCCACCATCCAGTACAACGGCAAGCCTGAATATTTCGCCATCATCGTGGTCGGGCCAGAGTCCAAGGCGCAGTCCCTTGACGACCTGAAAGGCAAGACTTTTGCATTCGGCGACAAGGGCTCGACGTCCGGTTATCTGATTCCCTTCCACTACATGCAGAAAAAGGGCATCAACCCGGATACGTATTTTTCCCGTGTCATCCACACCAAGCACCAGGCCATCGAAATGTCGGTGACACGCGGTGAACTGGATGCCGGCGCAGACTTCAATCGCAATCGCGACACCATGATTGATCAGGGGTTGATCAAGGCGAGCGACAGCCGCATCATCTGGACGTCCGATCCGCTGCCCAACGATGCGTTTGCGGTCAGCACGGAGTTGCTCAAGGACAAGGCCTTGGTGGACAAGATTACCGCGGCGCTGTTGGGGGTAGAGGCTGAACTGAAAAACAATCCCGAGTTGCTGCCCAAGAACTACACGGGCTTCGTGAAAAAAGACAACAGCTTCTACAAGCCAATCCGCGATGCGGGTCTGGCCACGGGCAAGCTGGTGCCCCGTTGATCGCCAGGCAGGATTGGCGTGAGCGTTCACATGTACGGTCCCGATGCAGTCGGCAGAGGACACGCTGACCCGATTGAGGTCAGCCGTGCCCTCTGGATGGTGCAGGACACCATCATCGTCAGCGACGTGACGCTCACGGTGCCGCGCGGGCAACGTGTGGTCATACTAGGCCCCAACGGTGCGGGCAAAAGCAGTCTGCTCAAGCTGATGGGGCTGATGATGCAGCCCAACACCGGTGCTGTGCGGGTGTTTGGCCAGGATCCGTGGAGCATGGGTGCCGCGGGCATGCGCTCGGTGCGTACCCGTTTGGGCTGGATACCGCAGGGTTTGCAGGTGGTGGGGCGACTGTCCGTGCTCAACAATGCCGTGCTGGGCAGTCTGGCGCGCGTGCCGCCCTGGAAAACCCTGTTTGGATGGTTTCCGGAAACCGAAATGGAGAATGCCCGTCAGGCGCTCAAGGCCGTGGGCATGAGTGACAAAATGGATCGCCGTACCGACACGCTGTCGGGTGGCGAGCGGCAGAAAGTCGCCATTGCCCGTGCTTTGGTACAGGGCGGGGACATCCTGCTGGCCGACGAGCCGACAGCCGCGCTGGATCCGGTTGCCAGCGTCGAGATGATGCGCCTCATCCGCGACCTCACCCGTGAGCGCAACCTGACCACCGTGGCGGTGCTTCACGATATCGATCTGGCCATGGAATTTGCCGATCGCATCATCGGCATGAATGAGGGTCGCGTGGTGCTGGATCTACCGGCAGCGCAGGTTGAGCGTGAGCAACTGGACCGTCTGTATCACCATCTTCCGCCGGAGAAGGGCCTAAATGAGACCGCGGCGGCTGGCGCCAGGCCACCGGGGGTGGCACGTCGCACCGGTAAGGCTGTGCTGCGCCTGCTCTCGGGCAAGGATACGGACGGGGGCTGATCGGTGTCTTCTCCTGTTGCAGTCTCTCCGCTTCTGTTGGGTGTGTTTGCCAAGTGGCCTGAACCCGGGCGCGCCAAGACGCGGTTAATCCCTTTGTTGGGCGAAGAAGGCGCTGCACGCGCTGCCAAGCGATTGCTGTTGCGCAGCCTGCATTGGATTGACGCCTGTCCTCCTCATGTGCGTGCCGTGTTGTGGGCTGATGGTGGAACTGTCGGCGATTGGCTGGATCTGCTCGGGACACTGGAACGACCGCAACGCTGGCAACTGCAGCCGCAATCTTCCGGTCATCTGGGACTTCGCATGCGTGATGCCATGCAATGGCAGCTCGATCTGCTGGGGTCGCCGGCCTGTTCATTGATCATGGGCACAGACACTCCGACGCTGGGGTATCAACATGTGCAGTCTGTCTGTAAGGAGCTGCAGACGCATGATGCCGTGTTTGTGCCGGCGCTGGACGGCGGTTACGTGATGGTGGGCATGGGCTGCGTGTGCGAGCCTGCGTTCGGAGCGTTGGCATGGGGGAGTTCGCAGGTGGCTGAGCAGACGCGTGCTGCACTGGATGGGGGTGGATTCAGCCATGCGTGGTTGAAGCCCGAGCCCGATCTGGATGAGCCGGCTGACTGGGAGGCAGCAGTGCAGGCAGGGTGGGTGTAGGGGGGCGGCGCAGGCTTGCGCAACGTCGGGCACTTTGCGTTTGACCGACTGCAGGGTTTCGCAGTATAGTGTTGGGCT